>JAYZXG010000353.1:0-11709 GCA_036141435.1 Pseudomonadota bacterium
GGCCTCACCCATGGCCCGCAGGGCTGTCAGGGAATTGTCGACATGCGGATACGGGTTCCCGTCGGCATAGTGATAGGCAATCGTGGAATCCCGGTCGATCACATAGGTGATCCGCCCCGTCCAGCTTCCACCCGGGCGCAGACGGGCATCATAATCGCCAATCATCTCGTCACTGACCGCGAACACCGGGAATGCGTCGGCGCAATGCTGGGTCGAGAATTCGGACAGCCGGTCCACATTGCCCGCGGTCAGGCCGATGACCTGTGCACCGAGCGCTTCGAACTGCTCGATATTCTCTGCAAAATTGGCGGCCTGTGCCTCACAGCCAGACGTGAAGGCGGCCGGGAAGAAGAAGGCAACGACCGGGCCGTCAGCCAGCGCTTCAGACAGGGTGAACGTCTGGGCCTCGCCCGCCTGGAAACCTTCAACGGTGAAATCCGGCGCGGCATCACCGGCCTCCAGGTCCGCAAGGGCGGCAGAAGCGGTCAGCACGGTGGCAGCAGAAGCAATCAGAAAACGGCGCATGGAAATCCCCTTGTATGCGAGCTGCAACCAATGTGGCGCAGGCCGCGCAAAAGGCAAGTCAGCCGCCTAGTTATCGTCCATCTTCAGGGCCGCGATGAAGGCTTCCTGAGGAATGTCGACCTTTCCGAACTGGCGCATCTTCTTTTTACCGGCCTTCTGCTTGTCCAGCAGCTTGCGTTTCCGGGTGGCGTCGCCACCGTAACACTTGGCCGTCACGTCCTTGCGCATCGCTGCCAGGGTTTCACGGGCAATGATGCGTCCGCCCAGGGCGGCCTGGATCGGGATCTTGAACATGTGGCGCGGGATCAGGTCCTTGAGCTTTTCGCACATGGACCGGCCGCGGGCCTCGGCGCGGGCGCGGTGCACGACCATCGACAGCGCATCGACCGGCTCGTCATTGACCAGGATGGACATCTTCACCAGCTCGCCGACCCGATCATCAATCCACTGATAGTCAAAGGACGCATAACCCTTGGTGACCGATTTCAGGCGATCATAGAAATCGAAAACGACCTCGTTGAGCGGCAGCTCATAGATCAGCATGGCGCGATTGCCAGCATAGGTCAGCTCGACCTGGATACCACGGCGATCTTGGCACAGCTTCAGAACGCCGCCCAGATATTCGTCCGGCACCAGGATGGTGGCCTTGATCCACGGCTCGGCAATCGTGTCCACTTTCACCGGATCGGGCATGTCCGCCGGATTGTGCAGATCGATCTCGGTACCGTCCGTCATGGTCAGCTTGTAAACCACGGACGGGGCCGTGGTGATCAGCTCGATATCGTACTCACGCTCGAGGCGCTCGCGGATCACTTCCAGGTGCAGCAGGCCCAGGAAACCACAGCGGAAACCAAAGCCCAGCGCCGCCGACGTTTCCATCTCATAGGAGAAAGAGGCGTCATTGAGCGCCAGCTTCTCGATGGCGTCGCGCAGATCCTCGAACTCGGCACTGTCGACCGGGAAGAGACCACAGAAGACGACCGGCTGGGCCGGCTTGTAGCCGGTCAGGGCCTGGTCGGTCGGGCGTTTGTCGTCGGTGACGGTGTCACCCACGCGCGCATCGCGAACCTGTTTGATCGAGGCATTCAGAAAGCCGATCTCGCCCGGATAGAGCGCATCGAAATTCTCTTTTTTCGGGCGGAACACCCCGACACCATCCACCGGATAGGCAGCGCCGGTGCCCATCAGGCGAACGCGCATGCCCTTTTTCAGCGTACCCTCGACGATGCGCACCAGGCAGATCACGCCCAGATACGGGTCATACCAGCTGTCGACCAGCATCGCCTTGAGCGGAGCGTTCGGATCCCCCGTTTCCGGAGCCGGCAGGCGTGTCACGACCGCTTCGAGAACCTGGTCGATATTCAGCCCCGTCTTGGCGGAAATCTCGACAGCCTCGGAAGCATCCAGACCGATCACGTCCTCGATCTGGTCCTTGATACGTTCCGGCTCGGCCGCTGGAAGGTCGATCTTGTTGAGCACCGGGACGATCTCGTGATCGACCTCGATGGCCTGGTAGACATTGGCCAGCGTCTGGGCCTCAACACCCTGGGAGGCGTCAACAACCAGCAGCGAGCCTTCGCAGGCGGCCAGCGAGCGGTTCACCTCATAGGCAAAATCCACGTGGCCGGGCGTGTCGATCAGGTTGAGCGTATAGGTCTGTCCGTCCTTGGCGGTGTAATCCAGGCGTACGGTCTGCGCCTTGATCGTGATGCCACGCTCACGCTCGAGCTCCATATTGTCGAGCACCTGCTCCTTCATCTCGCGATCACTCAGTCCACCGGTGAACTGGATCAGGCGGTCAGCCAGGGTCGACTTGCCGTGGTCGATGTGGGCCACGATCGAAAAATTGCGGATAAGGGACGGATCTCTGCTCATGAGGCGCGAAGTAGCACTCACGAGGCCTTTGGCCAAGCACAAGGCGCTGTTGGTTATTCACAGGCAGGCAAACGCGCACTTGCGCAACCCCATTCTCCGTGGCCGGGGCGGAGCGTTGTGGCCTCCCTGCGCGCGTTTTCCTTGTACCCTCAAGCCTTTCCCCATGAAGATGATGATGTTCCGATTCAGCGCTTGACTCTTTTTCTCAAATGAGAACATAAAGAGAACATCGATTATGGATTGGAACATGCGATCTGCGTCTTCACGCCGAACAGGGCGGCCGCAGCTGGAACAGTTGCGCGCCAAAATCCGGGACATGGCCCCCGGCGCCCTGCCTGCCTTGTCAACGCCTCCAGGCGTACAGGGGCAGGCGTCGGGGGAGGTGCACAACCTGCTCGACCTGCAAACAGGCCTGCACGAGATCTGCCCCCAGGACTATCTCGACACCCCGTCCGCACTGGCGGTGCAGACCGGGTTTTTCTCCCAGGCCCTGCGTCGCCAGGACCGTACCCGCCCCATCGTATGGGTGCGGCGTACGGGCGGGCGCAGCCAGGATTTTGGCCAGCCTTACCCATTGGCGCTGAGGCAATGGGGGCTGCCCCCGGACCGCATTCTCCTGGTCGAGGCCAGCGAGACTGTGGACACGCTCTGGGCCATGGAAGAGGCCCTCAATGCCGGGGCCTGGCTGATGGGCGAGATCGGGTCGGAGCACCGCTATGACCTGACCGCATCGAAACGATTGCACATGGCCGCACAGGCACACGGGGCGCTGGCCCTGGTCCTGCGGTCACATGACCGGGTTCAGCCCAGTGCGGCACTGACCCGGTGGCGAATATCCGCCCGGCCCTCACCGGCTGAGGCCTGGCGGGGGGCGACAGGTTTGCCCGGCATGGGAGCTCCATGTTTCCGGGCGCAATTGGAACGGGCTCGGGGCGGCCCGCCGAGAAGCTTTGATATCGAGTGGAAACATGCGGCGTTTCATGTCCTTGAGCCTGCCCCGCTGGCCAACAGACCGGCGACAGACCTCCCCCCTGCACCAGCGCAGCGTCAGATCGCCTGACACCCCTTATGCGCTGGTACACACCACCACAGGCGGCGAACGCCTTTACGCACTCAATGCAGCGGCCAGCGCGGCCGGGCTGAGACGCGGGCAAGCGATTGCTGACGCCAAATCCCTGGAACCGGGCCTGCAGGTGGAAAGCGCCTCCCCGACGCTGGACAAACGCCTCCTGCAAGCCCTGGCCCGGGCCTGTGGCCGCTGGTCCCCCTGGACGGCCCCGGACCCGGGCCTGCCCGGGGAAGACGGCATCGTGCTCGACATCACCGGCTGCGCCCGCCTGTTTGGCGGCGAGGACCGGCTCGTCACCGCTGCGCTCGAAGCCGTGCGGGAACAGGGATATACCGCTTATGCTGCAGCCGCACCGACCCTTGGCCTGGCCTGGGGGTTGGCGCGTTATGTCGCCCGCCGGGAAACCGGTGGCCACATCATCACCGACACCGTCAGTGAACCGCTCAACGCCCTGCCGGTCGAGGCCCTGCGCATCGGCCCGATGGCCGAACAGCTCCGGCGCTTCGGCCTGAAACGGGTCGGGGATCTGGCCGGTCTGCCGCGGGCCAGCCTGGCCCGGCGTTTCGGGCGCGCGCTGGTGGCCCGCCTCGACCAGGCCCGCGGGCTCGACGAGGAAATCCTCAACCCGCTACAGCCCCGCACACATTATCGCGCACGCCTGCGCTTCCCCGAAGCCCTGCTCCTGCTCGACAGCATCAAGCAAACCGTGCGTGAAACCGCCAACACGCTGTGCGAACAACTCGATGCCCATGGCCAGGGCCTGCGCCGGGCCGAACTCAACCTCTACCGGGTGGATGGAAAAGTCCTGCTGATCAGCCTGGGCACGGCGGCACCGGCGCGCGACCCGGCGCACATCACCCGCCTGTTCAGTGAAAAGCTCGACCGGGCCGAGATCGATATCGGCTTTGGCATTGATGTCGTGGAGTTGCGGGCCAGCGAAACCGCGCCGCTGCATACGCACCAGTCCGGCCTTCTCGACCGCGATGACATGGCGCCCGACACCCTCTCCCGCCTGACCGATCGCCTCGTTGTCCGCCTGGGCGATGACCAGGTTCGGCGCGCCGCCCGGCGCGAAAGCCATATTCCGGAACGCGCGGCGGGGTGGCGCCGGAATAGTGGCAGCGGCACTGCACTCGCAGTGCGTGACAGTGCACCAGCGCCACCGCTTGCGGCCCCGCAGGCTGCAGTCGACCCGGACCGACCGCTCCTCATCCTTGCGCGACCGGAACCGGCCCAGGCCGTGGCCGAAATCCCGGACGGCCCGCCGCGCAGCTTCATCTGGCGCCGTGTCCGCCACCTCGTCCACCGGGCCGAGGGGCCGGAGCGCCTGGCGCCGGAATGGTGGCGCGATCAGCTCTCTCCGCGGTCACGCGATTATTTCCGCGTCGAGACCCGTGAAGGTCGTCGTTTCTGGCTCTACCGCGAAGGCCTGTTCGGACTGGAAACCACCACACCGGAATGGTTCGTCCACGGAGCGTCGTGATGCATGACGCTGCCGAAATCCTGGCCTGCACCAACTTCACCTTCCTGACCGGGGCCTCGCATGCCGAGGAAATGGTGGCGCAGGCCGCGGCCCTGGGACTGAAGGCCATTGGCATTGCCGACCGCAACAGCTTTGCCGGTATTGTCCGTGCCCACCTCGCGGCCCGCGAGGCAGGCATCAAGCTCCTCGTCGGCGTGCGGCTGGTCACCGTGTGCGGGTTCGAGGCGGTCGCCTATCCGCGCGACCGCGAGGCCTATGGACGCCTGACCCGCATGCTGAGCGACGCCAATTTCCGCTCGGTGAAGGGACAGTGCGACCTCTGGCTGGACGATATTGTCCGCGCTTCTGATGGCCAGGTCCTGCTGATCATCCCTCCGCGCGAAGCCGATCTGGACTGGCAGGCGAAAACCACCACCGTCCTCGCCGCCCTCCGGGACCGCGCCGCCCTGGCCCTGACCCGGTGGTTTGACGGACGGGATGGCCGCCGCCTTTTTGAACTCACGAGTCTCGCCCGCGACTGGGATATCCCCACCATCGCGACAACGGATGCCCGGTTTCATGCCCCCGACCGCAAGCCCCTGGCTGACGTCGTCACCTGTATCCGCGAACACCTTCCCATCAAGCGGGCCGGTTTCCACCTGGCGGCCAATGCAGAACGCCATCTCAAACCACCGCATGAACTCTACCGGATTTTCCAGGGCCATGTAGACGCTGTCGCCCGCAGCCTCGCCCTGGCCGAAGAGATCAATTTCTCGCTCGACGAGCTGGTCTATCAATATCCCGAAGAAGTGATTGGCGCCGGCGAACCCCCCATGCAGACGCTTCGGCGGTTGACCCGGGACGGGATGGAAATGCGTTACCCTGCCGGTCCCCCACCCCGGATCGTGGACGCTGTCAGACAAGAACTCTCCCTGATCGAACAACTCGACTACGCGCCCTATTTCCTCACGGTCTATGACATCATCCGCTTTGCCCGCAGCCAGGGAATTTTATGCCAGGGACGCGGCTCGGCGGCCAATTCGGCTGTCTGCTACATAATCGGAATTACCGAGGTCGACCCGGCACGCATTGACCTTCTTTTCGAGCGCTTTGTCTCGGCCGAACGGGGCGAGCCGCCCGATATCGACGTCGATTTCGAACACGAACGGCGCGAGGAAGTCATTCAGTATGTCTATGAAAAATATGGCCGCCGCCGGGCCGCCATGACGGCGACCGTGAATTGTTATCGACCCCGCGGCGCCATTCGCGAAGTCGGCAAGGTCTTTGGCTTGTCCGGGGACATCATTTCCGCGCTCTCCAAGACCCTGTGGGGCTGGCACAGTGATGACCTCACCGATGAGCGCATTCGCGACGAGCTGGGGCTCGACCCCAATGCCGACGAGATCCGCCAGACCCTGCGCTACGCACGTGAGCTCATGGGCTTCCCGCGCCACCTCTCCCAGCATCCCGGCGGGTTTGTCATGACTCAGGGGCGGCTGGACGAGATCGTGCCCCTGCACAACGCGGCCATGCCTGACCGTACGGTGCTGGAATGGGACAAGGAAGATATCGACGCCCTGGGCCTGATGAAGGTCGATGTGCTGGGCCTGGGCATGCTGACCTGCGTCGCCCGCGCCATGGACATGATCCGCACGGTCTACAAGCGTCCCATGCAGGTCAGTGACATCCCGCCGGAAGATGCGGCGGTCTATGACATGATCTGCAAGGCGGACACGGTCGGCGTCTTCCAGATCGAGAGCCGCGCCCAGATGACCATGCTGCCGCGGCTCAAACCGCGCAATTTCTACGATCTGGTGATCGAGGTCGCCATTGTCCGCCCCGGGCCTATCCAGGGCGATATGGTCCACCCCTATCTCCGGCGCCGCGACGGGCGGGAAGCTGTTGAATTCCCCTCATCCGAGCTGGAACAGGTCCTGGGCAAGACCCTGGGCGTGCCACTCTTCCAGGAACAGGCGATGCGCATCGCCATCGTGGCCGCCGGTTTCACACCTGCCGAATCCGACAAGCTGCGTCGTTCCATGGCTGCCTTCCGGCGGTCCGGGACAATTCACGAAATGGGTCGCAAGCTGGTCGCCGGCATGATCGCCAACGGGTATGAGGCGGATTTCGCCGAGCGCTGCTTCAAGCAACTGGAAGGCTTTGGAGAATATGGCTTTCCGGAAAGCCATGCCGCCAGCTTTGCCCTCATTGTCTATGTCTCGTGCTGGCTGAAGCGGTATTTCCCCGACGTTTTCCTGGCCGCGCTTCTCAACGCCCAACCCATGGGGTTCTACGCCCCGGCCCAACTGGTGCGCGATGCCCGCGAACACGGGGTTGAGGTGCGCCCCCCCGATATCAATCACTCCGACTGGGACTGCACGCTGGAAGCCTGCGAGCCACCCTCGCATCATCGCCGCCTGCCCTTTGCCTTGCCGACGGAAGAGGGTGGCGGGCGCTTCGCTGTGCGCCTGGGCTTGCGGCAGATCAAGGGCTTGAAGGAACCCATGGCCGCACGGCTTGTCGCGGCGCGCCAGGACGGCGGACGGTTTGACAGTGTCGCCGACCTGACACGCCGGGCGCGACTTGATCGCGGCACGATCGATCGGCTGGCCCAGGCCGATGCCTTCGGCTCTCTCGCTCTCGACCGCCGCAAGGCCAGCTGGTCCGCCCTGGCCCAGGCCGGAAAACCCCTGCCCCTGTTCGAGCAGGCTGACGATTATGGCACCGAAAACCCGGTGCACCTGCCCCAGCTCTCTCTCGGCGAGAATGTCGCCCAGGACTATTCAAGCCTGCGCCTCTCCCTCAAAGCCCACCCGATCAGCTTCTTCCGCAAGGAGTTCGAGGAAAAGGCCTTCCTGCGCGCCGAACAGCTCGCTGACATGCGCGATGGCAGCTGGGTCAGCATTGCCGGCCTGGTCCTGGTACGCCAACGCCCGGGCTCGGCCAGCGGAGTCATCTTTGCCACGCTGGAGGACGAGACAGGCGTTGCCAATGTCATTGTCTGGCCCAAGACATTTGAACGTCACCGCAAGACCGTCATGGCCGCCAAGCTGATGACCGTGACCGGGCGCTTGCAGAAGGAAGGACAGGTCATCCATCTCGTCTCGCACAGGCTCGAAGACCAGAGCTGGCGGCTCGCAGCCCTGGCCGAGGGCGGCGAGTTTGCCGAAAGCCTGGCCCATGCAGACGAAATCAACCGCCCGCAAGCCGATCCCCGGACCGTTGCACTTTATCGACGAGTCATGCGGGGCGAGCGCCTGGAGGATATTCTCCCCAAAAGCCGGGACTTCCATTAGCCTGGCCACGGGTTCAGGCCCGATGGGTCGGGGTCGCATGCTTCTGAACCGGCGCGTCAGTCGCAGGCCGATCGCGTCAGCGACCGCCTGCGACCTCGCGCGATGACCGTTTCAACCCCGCGGGATCATACCGTTCAGGCGGCGTTGTCCTCGCCGCTGGCCGATCCCTTTTTCGGGAACCAGGGAATGAAGCCGGGCGTGCGCTGGATATAGTCGAGATATCCCGGGCGAGACCGTTTCAGATTTTTCTCGAGCAGGGCCGCACCGGACCATTTCACCAGCGTGAACGTCAGGAAGGCCGGACCGATCGCGGTCCAGTAACCCGCACCGCCGTCAATCGTGACCAGCCAGATGCCCCAGAACACGCAGGCATCACCAAAATAATTCGGGTGTCGCGTATATCGCCAGAGCCCCTTGTCCATGACCTGACCCTCATTAGCCGGGTCGGCCTTGAATTTTGAAAGTTGCCAGTCGCCAACGGTCTCGAACACAAAGCCCAGCGCAAACAGACCAAGGCCGACCCAGGCCAGCGTTCCCAGTGCCGCTTGCGGCGCTGCCATGGCATGCTGGATGGGCAGTGCAACCAGCCACAACAGGATCCCCTGCATCACGAATACATAGATCAGCACAAACAGGTGCACATTGATTTTCGCCCGGGCCTTTATCGCTTCATAGCGCTTGTCAGCGCCTTCCCGCAGCCAGCGCGTGAACAGGTGCAAACCCAGTCGCCCACCCCAGAGCAGGGTCACCCAGAAGACCGGTTGCTGCAGGGAGGTGCCGGCAAACATGCCGGCGGAAACCGCCATGATGATGAAACCGATCGGCCAGATGGAGTCGATATAGGAGGGGTCATCGCGCACGATGGAGATCGGCCACAGGGCCACCATGACCGCCAGCATGACACCCAGATTGCTCAGGTAAAACAGATAGTCCACGGAACGTCCTTCCCCGTTGCAGCCTCCCAGACATAGAGCGCTTGGAGCGAATTGACCAATATTTGCCGTGCGTTGTGCCGACTGCAAACGCCCAAATCGTTAACCGGCCCCGCTATTGCAAAGGTTTTGTTAATCCTGTTCCATTGTCCAGCAATGGGTCGTTCAGCCGTCAGTCCGGAGTCCGCAATGTCTGCCAATCCCCTCACCAACCGCGAAAACGAAGCGATGCGCGTGATCTGGGACAAGGGCAGTGTTTCGGTAAGTGAACTGGCCATGGCGACGCGGCAGGGTGCCGGTCAGACGCTGAACACGTTGCGGGCCCTGGTGCGCAAGGGTGCGGTCGACCGCCGCCAGCAAGGCCGCCAGGTCACCTATCGCCCGCTGCTCAACCGCTCGACCGCGCAGACCCATGCGCTGGGCCGTCTGCTCAGTGGCGAAGGCCCGGCTGGCGGCACAGGTGTCGTTGTGCTGCGGGAATGTGATGTCGACCCCCAGGACTGGGCCGACCTCCAGGCCGAGATCGAGGCCCGCCGCGCCAAGCGCGCGCAGGGCTAGTCCTGCAAAAACGCCCTTACCCGCTCCAGGCTCTCTGACGGAGCTTCTTCATGCACCACGTGGCCGAGGCCGGGCAGCACTTCCAGCTGCGCTGACGGCATGGCGTCAACAAATCGTGGCCCGTGATCGGCCGGGATCATGCGATCGAGCTCGCCCCACAAGATGAGTGTGTCAGCCTCGACCTGGGCCAGATCCGCTTCCGGGGCCGGCAGGGTGAAAACTTCTAGCCGCTCGACCAGGGCCTGACCCACGCCAGGCTGGCGCATCAGCGCGTGAACACGCTCCGGCAAGTCAGGCGGCATGCGATTGGCGTCACCGAACAGCCCGGTGGACGCGGCACCGACCATTGCCTCCGGCGCAGAGGTCATGAAAAAGGCAACAGGGGCCGGGACCGGGACCGGTTCCTCGGTCACCCCGTTGATGGAAAACCCACCCGGCGCAAGCAGGACCAGCCTGGAGACAAGCTCCGGCTGCTCCGCCGCGAGGCGCCAGGCCACCAACCCGCCCAGCGAGTTACCCACCAGAACAACCGCGTCATGCCCCAGCGTGTCCAGCAAGGAGGCCGTCAGCGCCACCGTCTGATCAACCGAATAGCGCTGCAGCGGATCGGGGCCGGTCAGGGCGTGACCGGGCAGGTCGAACCGTACAACGCGATAGTCGGTGGCCAAGGCCTCGGCCCACGCATCAAAACTTTCCAGGGAATAGGAGAAACCGTGGATGAGCACGATGACCGGGCCCTCGTCCGGACCTTGCTCACGGACGCGAAAGGTCATGCCATCGGCATCCACCCACGTGTCGTTTTCGCTCCAGTAGGGCGACGACGGGATCGGCCGTTCAGACGACGGGCGCAGTTCCGCCGCCGGCTCAGGCTTGAACAGCATCCAGCCCACCACAGCCAACAGAACGACCGCCAGGGCCAGGATCCATTTCATCATCGCTCATTCTCCCGCACTCACAAAAGAGAACGGCGGGCCAGGCCCGCCGCTCAACACGTCGCCTAGTAACGCCAGGCCACGGTCGCCGTGACCGTGCGCGGCGGGCCGTAATAGCCGATGAGCGTGCCTTCAAGGCCCAGCTCGGGTGCCAGCGTGTCATTATTGACGAAGTCATAGCCGGACACCCGGTATTCCTCGTCGGTCAGGTTGCGACCATGCAGGCCGAACTGCCACTGGCCATCGCCGGATTCCCACACTGCCGAGGCATTCCACAGCGTGTAGGCGTCCTGGTCGAGCTCCGGGAACGGGAACTCGAACTGGCTGCTGTCCCCACGATGGCTGATCGTGTTGATAACGCTCAGATCACCGTCCGCCAGCGGCGCGACATAGGTCAGCGTGAAGGATGCGGTGATATCCGGGGTGTTCTGGATGACGACATCATCAGAGACATCCACACCGAACGCATTGATGAACTCGTCGTACTCACCGTCCAGGAGGCCAACCGCCCATCCCAGGGTCAGCGTGTCACCGCCGGTCATCACATCGGCACCGATGTCCAGCATGCCCTCATATTCGAGACCCCGGATCGTGGCAGCACCGGCATTCGTGGTTACACCGGTGAAGGTGTCATTGACGCCGTCATTGTCGGTGTCGATACCCACGGAACCAGGCACCTGGATGTCGGTATAGTCCATGTGGAAGGCTGCGAGGCTGTGGCGATAACCATTGCCCTCGAACTTCCAGCCAATCTCGTAGCTGTCGACCGTTTCCGGTTCAAACGACATGAACTGGTAGATCTCGCTGGAGGTCACATTGCCGTCCTGGTCGAAATCCGGAGCGCCGGTCGTCTGCGCGCGCGGGTCGAAGCCGCCGCCTTTGAAGCCCTGGCTGAAGGTGAAGTAGAAATTATTGGCCGCATCCGGCTGATACGCCAGCGATACGGTCGGGGAGAAATCCGACCAGCTATTGGTGCCGCTGAAGTCAGAGGTGGTGGCGATCGGGAAACCGCTGCCGCCAAAGAATTCGGAGAAACCACCCAGATAAGTCCGACGCAGGA
>JAYZXG010000354.1:0-14727 GCA_036141435.1 Pseudomonadota bacterium
AAAAGCAATGTTAGAAGATATTGCTATTCTGACTGGCGGCCAGGTGATTTCGGAGGATCTAGGCATCAAGCTTGAAAGCGTTACGACGGATATGCTGGGCCGGGCCAAGCGGATCTCTATCACCAAGGAAGAGACCACGATCATTGATGGTGCGGGCAAGAAGGCCGATGTTGGCGGTCGTTGCGCACAAATTAGGGCCCAAGTTGAAGAGACCAGCTCAGAATACGATCGTGAAAAACTACAAGAACGCCTGGCCAAGCTCGCCGGTGGTGTTGCCGTGATCAAGGTTGGCGGCGCTTCTGAAATCGAAGTGAAAGAGCGTAAAGACCGTGTGGACGACGCCCTGAACGCCACCCGCGCTGCGGTGGAAGAAGGCATCGTTGCAGGCGGTGGTATCGCCCTGCTGAAAGCCTCCAAAGTCCTCGAAGGCGTGACCGGCGAGAACGAAGATCAGAACCAGGGCATCGCCATCGTGTCGCGTGCCATCCAGGCTCCGATCCGTCAGATCTCTGAGAACGCTGGCGTTGAAGGCTCCATCGTTGTCGGCAAGATCCTCGAGGATGGCGGCGCGACGTTCGGCTTCAACGCTCAGACCGAACAGTATGGTGACATGCTGGAGTTTGGTGTCATCGACCCGGCCAAGGTTGTCCGCACGGCTCTGCAGGACGCGGCCTCTGTTGCGTCCCTGCTGATCACGACGGAAGCTGCCGTCGCTGACGCGCCGAAGGAAGAAGGCGCTGGTCCGGCCATGCCTGACATGGGCGGAATGGGTGGAATGGGCGGCATGATGTAATCATGCCGGTCACCTGACCAATCAAGCGAAGGCCCGCTCGATCGAGCGGGCCTTTTGCTTTGCTGCCCGGCGTGTAAACTTCCCGACAGATTCAAACGGGGAGTACACCATGAGACGACTAGCCAAGGCGCTGGGAACCTCTGCCATCATCCTGGCACTTGCAGCCTGCACACCGGCAGAACAATCAGCCAGCACCGACCCTGCTGGCGAAGCTGCGGCCACCGCAGTCGCTCAATACGACGCCGCGACTTTCCACGAGACGACCTCGTTCGGCATGGCTTCCGGCGGCGGGCACGCCTTCTCGTCAACGGACGGCCGTATCCTCATCAGCTCCGACGAAACCGGTGTCTTCAATGCGTATGCCGTTGATCCGGCAACCGGTGAACGCGAACAGCTGACAACATCCGAGACCAACGCCACCTTCGCACTGAGCTGGTTCCCGGAGGATGATCGCATCCTTGTGACGGCAGACGGTGGCGGCGACGAGCTCAGCCATATCTATCTGCGCGAAGAAGACGGCCGCCTGGTTGATCTGACCCCGGGCGAGAACCTCCGCGCCATGTTCCTGGGCTGGTCCCCGGATGGCTCGGACATGTGGGTCGCTACCAATGAGCGCGACGCCGCGTCCTTCGACATCTACGAGATCGACACGGTGGCATTTGAAGCGGGCGTGGTCTTCCAGAATGATGACAGCCTGCAGATCGGCTCCGTCAGCCCGAATGGCCGCTGGCTCTCCCTGGTCCGCAACCGCACGTCTGCGGACAGCGACATCCTCCTGCTCGACCTGTCGGCACCGGGCGCCACGCCTCAGCTGATCACCGAGCACGAGGGCAATATCGCCTACGGGGACTATACCTTCACGCCGGAGAGCGATGCGCTGGTCTATGCGACCAATGAACATGGCGAGTTCAACCAGGCCTGGACCTACAACCTGGCGACGGGCGATACCGCGCCGCTGATCGAGGCCGACTGGGACGTATCCTTCGTCAGCTATTCGCCGTCAGGACGTTATCGCGTGCACGGCATCAATGCCGATGCCTCCACCGAAGTGACGATCCTGGACCGCGAGACCGGCGAAGCCCTGCCCCTCCCCGACCTTCCGGCGGGTGAGCTGCGCAGTGTTCGCTTTTCCCGTGACGAGGGCCAGGTCGCCTTCCTGATCAATTCCTCAACCTCTCCGTCCAATCTTCACCTCGTCGACCTGGCGGAGCAGGCGCACAGCCAGCTCACCAATGCGCTCAACCCGGCCATCAGTCAGGACGAGATGGTTGATGCGACCGTCGTGCGGTTTGAAAGCTTCGACGGTCTGGAAATCCCGGGCATCATGTATCGGCCACACACGGCCAGCGCCGACAATCCCGTGCCGGCCCTGGTCTGGGTCCATGGCGGTCCGGGAGGCCAGAGCCGCGTTGGCTATTCGGCCACGATCCAGCACCTGGTCAATCACGGCTATGCGGTCTATGCCGCGAACAACCGCGGCTCCTCGGGTTACGGCAAGACCTTCTTCCACATGGATGACCGCCGTCATGGCGAAGAGGACCTGCGCGACATCGTGGCTGCCGGCCACTATCTGCGATCGCTGGACTGGGTGGCTGATGACCAGGTCGGTGTGATCGGCGGGTCCTATGGCGGCTATATCACCGCGGCAGCCCTGGCGTTCCCTCCGGAAGAGTTCGAGGTCGGCATCAACATCTTCGGCGTGACCAACTGGGTCCGGACCCTGGAAAGCATCCCGCCCTGGTGGGAGAGCTTCCGTGAAGCGCTGTATGACGAAATGGGCGACCCTGCGGTGGACGGTGAACGTCATCGCGCGATCTCTCCGCTCTTCCACACGGAAAACATTGTCCGCCCGATGCTGGTCGTACAGGGCGCCAATGATCCACGTGTCCTGCAGGTCGAGAGCGACGAGATCGTTGAAGCGGTCCGCGCCAATGGCGTACCGGTGGAATACGTGCTCTTCCCGGACGAAGGTCATGGCTTCCGCCGTCGCGCCAATCGCATCACGGCGTCCGAGGCCTATCTGACGTTCCTGGAGGAACACCTTCGACAGTCAGGCACTGCCGAGTAAAACAACAAGGCCCGCTCGATCGAGCGGGCCTTTTTATTGCGGTTGTTGCTGCCGGTCACTGCGACGCAAAACGGGCCTTGGCGCGGCGGATACGCGCATAGGACGCTTCAATCCAGCCTTCCTCGATCTGCCCGTTGGCGATGGCCTCCATCACCCACCCGACGAACTGTTGCGGCAGGTCCAGATTGGGGGCAGCAGAATTGGACATCATGATCACGTCATTGCCGGCCTGGATCGAACGGATCACGGCGGAGCGCTGATCATAGTGGGAACGAATGGCGCCCATATCCAGATCATCGGTCATGATCACGCCGTCATACCCCATTCGCTCACGCAGGATCCCGGTCAGGATGGGACGCGAGAATGTCACGGGGACGCCGCTCGGGTCGAGCTGCTGGTGGGTCAGGTGGCCGCCCATGATGAATTTCGCATGGCCGCTGTCGACCAGCCGTGCGAACGGGTCGAGTTCCGCCTCCGACCAGGTTGCCGTGATATCGACAAAGCCGTCATGGCTGTCACCCCGAGACCGTCCATGTCCCGGGAAATGTTTGATGACGCAAGCCACCTGATGCGCATTGAACGCCTCGATGAAGCGGCTGGCATAGGCACTGATCGCCTCGCCGTCAGTGCCGTAGGCCCGTCCGTGACGACCGATCACCGCATTGCCGTCCTCGTGCACATCCGCCACCGGTGCCAGGTTCATGTTGAACCCCGCGGCGCGCAGCTCCTGGGCGCCGATCGCATAGAGACGTTCAGCACCGTCCAGCCCGTATTCCTCGACCACTTGCGAGGCTCTTGGAATCCAGGTGTAGCCAAGGTCACGGGACAGGCGCTGCACCAGCCCGCCTTCTTGGTCGATCGCCATCCAGGCGGTCGGATCCGCCTGCCGGAACAGGGAAGCAGAGCCCTCCGCGCCCTCGCGAGACCGCACATTGTGACGCAAGAACAGGACGCCCCCGATCCGGCGGTCCGACAAATGTTCCGCGACACACGACGCGCCCACCGATTCCGGCGTCGAACCAATAAACCCGAGCAGGAGCATTTGGCCGATCATTTTTTCAATGGAAACAACCGGTTCTGAAAATGCGTGCGAGGGCATGCCAGCGATTGAGCAACCCGCCATACCGGCCAGCCATTGCCTTCGGTTCATCGCCATCTATCTACCCCTCCAACATAGGACACTTACACACACAATAAGACACGTATCCGCCTGCGCAATCACGGCAAGCTGTCTGAATTGTCATCTATTTTTGCGCGCGAATTTAGATGTTTCCGTGTAAGAAAACCTTTGGCTGTTCTTCTTCTGCGATTAGACACGGCCATTCCCCAGGCCGGTGACGAACAAACCCTTCCGTCACCGGCCGCCTTATTTTCAGCTTGCAAAAAATTTAGAGCCCGGAACGGCGGTCGTTAGATTGCGCGCCGCACTATGCCCTCATCAAGAGACGAGGGACGGATCATGAAAAAGCTTCTCCTGGCCAGCGCAGCAGCCTTGCTCGCCGGCACTTCAGCCATCGCACTCGATGGTGTTGCCAATCCCGTCGTGGAGATCCGCGGCGATGATGGCGCGCGGACGCTGCACATTTCGGACGGCGCAACGAATACGCGGATCAATATCGGCGGCCAGACGGTCGAAATCCAAAATGGCACGGTCATTGTCGATGGCGAAAGCTTCGAGCTTGATGGCGCGCAATACGTGGTCATCGACGGTGACGATGTCCAACTCGTGGACGGACGCGAGCACGGCTATCGCTTCGAATTTTCCTCCGGACATCACGCACTCGGTGAACGCATGGCCGACATGGCCAGGAACCTGAACTACACCGTCGTGACCGACTTTGATCATGACTTTGATTTTGATCATGAGGCGTTGGTCGAGATGGCGGAGGAGCTCGCCAATATGGAGACGCACTTCGCGGCGTTCGAGCGCGTCGATTTCGAAGAAATCCACGCCGACGCAATGCGGTCAATGGAAGAGGCGCTCGCCAACCTGGATGAGGGCAATGTCCGCGTGGATGGCCGCGACTGGGATGAGCTCTCCGACGCGGAAAAGGAAGAGGTGCGTGAAGAGTTGCGCGAGGCCCGCGAGGAAATGCGGGTCGAGATGCGCTCCATGCGCGAGGAGATGCGCGATGCGGCTCGCGAGATGCGCCACGCCGAGCGCGAACGTGAACGGGCAGTGCGCATGGCCCGCCGGGAAGTGGAACGCGCCCACTCGCGCGCCGAGCGGGATGCGCGTCGCGAACGTCATGCGGAACGCCGTGCCCATGCCGAGGATATGCGTGAACATGCAGAGGAAATGCGCGCCCACGCCGAGCGCATGCGCATCGAGGTTGAGCACGCCCGTGACATCATTCGCCAACGCGCCGGCGATGACGCCAGCATCCGCGTCATCGAGGACGAGGACGGTAATCGCCGCGTCTGGGTCAATGGCGAGGAACAGACCGGCGATGACCTGACGGATTGGCTCAACGAGCTGGAAGCCGACCGCCTCGAAGGCGGTAACTAGGCCGGTGGCAAATCGCCCAATTCGGGAAAAAAAGAGGGGCTGGCAAACGCCAGCCCCTTAATTGACGGTTGGTCGATAAAGGGCGTCTCCTCCCCGAAACGCCAAGGACTGGACGGTCAGGCCCTGTCCTGTTCGCGACCGTGTAGCAACGTTACGTATACGTCAAGCCCAACATCCTGAAATTTAATCTTCAGCTGTTGATAAATTGCACTTGTATTTCGCCTACTTGTAGCGAGAAACAACCTCGTGAACGCCGGCAAGCCAGGTATCGCGCGGCACTGTGATCTGGGCAGGCTGGTCCTCGCGCCACTGCTTGTTATCCTCGATATCTGCAGCCAACCGGGCACCAAGCTTGAGATCCTTGATGGTGACCTGGCCCTCTTCCCGTTCATTGGAGCCGACGATCACCGCAGCGTACGCGCCGCGCCGGTCTGCATACTTCATCTGCTTGCCCATATTGCCGCCACCGACAAAGGCTTCAGCGCGCAGTCCGGAAGCACGCAGCTCACGGGCCATCGACAGGTAATCGGCAGAACGATCCTTCTCTGCGGCAACGACCACGACCAGCGGCCGCTGGTCTCCCAGCCCCCCGCGCCCAAGCGCACGCAAGGCCGCGGCGAAGCGGCTGACACCGAACGAGAAACCGGTCGCGGGCACAGCCTGGCCGGTAAATCGCGCGACCAGGTCGTCATAGCGACCGCCTCCACCAACAGAGCCGAACTGGATCGGCTTGCCATCATCATAATGTGCGGTCGCTAGCAGCTCTGCCTCATAGACCGGGCCCGTGTAATAGCCGAGGCCGCGCACGACTGACGGATCGAAGACGGCACGATCATCAGCCACACCGATAGCGCTCAGCACCGCGTCAATCTCGGTCAGCGCAGCGATGCCGGCGCGCCCCGCCTCGGATCCGCTGACCAGCCCCTCCAGACGGGCGATGACATCGCCACGACTTCCGCCACCGGCATCAAGGAAGGACAGCACGGTATCGATCCCGGCAGCATCAAGTCCTGCGCCCTCGGTAAAGTCACCGGATTCATCCTTGCGGCCCTCTCCGAGCAGCAGCGCCACGCCATCACGCCCGAGGCGATCGAGCTTGTCGGCGGCGCGCAGGACGCGCATACGACGCTCGGCGTCTGCAGCCCCGATGGTCTCCAGCACGCCATCAAGAATACGACGGTCATTCACGCGTACCAGGAAATCGCCGGTCTCAAGTCCGACTGCGCTCATCACCTCTGCCGCCAGGGCAATCATCTCGGCAGCGGCGGCAGGGCTGGCAGAACCGACCGTATCGGCATCACACTGTACGAACTGGCGGAAACGACCCGGCCCGGGCTTCTCATTGCGCCAGACGTCACCGGCCTGGTAGCGGCGATACGGCTTGTTCAGGTCCTGATAGTGTTCGGCAACAAAACGGGCGAGCGGCGCCGTGTGGTCATAACGCAGCGACATCCACTGGCCGTCATCATCCTCGAGCGCGAACACGCCTTCATTGGGGCGCTCTTCGTCCGGCAGGAATTTGCCCAGCGCCTCGGCGTATTCGAACGCCGGTGTCTGCAGCGGCTCGAAGCCCCAGTCATCATAGACCTGGCTCGCCTTGGAGATCAGATGCTGTTCCGCTCGCAGCACGTCACCCGTGCGGTCTTCGAAACCGCGTGGTTTACGGGCCTTGGGGCGGAAGCTTTTCTTGGCACTCATCTGTGGCTCTCCAGAATGTAACATCGCCGGATGTGGATCCGGCTTGTCGGCGGGGTTCGCCTCTTTCAATATCCAAGGCGGAGGTGAAGACCAGTGTTTTCACCAGTAGGTACGGGAAAATGCCTTTCGTTCACCGGATTGCAAGCCCCGTTGAGGCAAGATCGCCAGCCAGGTGGTCTGGAAGCGTGGAGTTGTTTGTGCGTCGTCTGGTTTTGAGTATCGCATCCGTCATCGGCCTCTCGGCGTCCGCCCTCGCGGGACCCGGGTCCGATTTTTCCGAATTCGCAGCCGAATTACGGGTCCAGGCGGATGAACGCGCGATCATCGCCGCGTCGCAACCCGCCGCCCCGGCGCAGCCACTTGATATCGAGGACCCGTTCTATTTCGAGCTGGAACAGTTCTCCGTCGATGCGATGCGCCTGTCGCGCGCGATCCAGCAGGCGGATGGCCCACAGGACCTGCAATGCATTTTCCGCGGCATGTCGGATGACGCCAGCGAACGTCTCGACGCCCTGAACCTGGCAGACAGCTCTGGTGAACAGGCGCGAATTTATCGTGCCATTTCCGCCATGATGCGCGATGCAGAGGAAATCGCACCGGCAGTTGATGATGAAGACATCGCGCTGGATGGCTTCACCTGTTCTTCGGGCTAGCGGGTCGCCGCCTCAATCGCCTCGAACATGATCTGTTCCGTGAGAACACTGGGCAGAACCTGTGCGTCACCACCACCGGCCGGATAGAAGAGGTAAAGCGGCACACCCGCCTGACCGTGCGAATAGATCAGTTCAGTAATGGCGTCGTCACGATTGGTCCAGTCCGCTTTCATCTGCACCACGCCGGCATCACGGAAGGCGGCCTGAACCGTTTCACCGCTCAGCACGCGCATCTTGTTGACCTGGCAAGTGACGCACCAGGCAGCGGTCACATCAACAAAGACTGCGCGTCCCTCCAGCTGGGCGTCCACGACAGCCTGGGCGGACCAGGCGCGCTCATACTCGGCGATTGTCGACGTACTGGTCGCCGCCGGCAGCCGAGCAATCGTCAGAACACTGCCCAGCATGCCGAGCATCGCCAAGGCACCGATGATCTTCCAGACCATGGTTTCACGCTGCAGCGCCCAGATTGCGAATGTCAGCGCGAGAACCGCGATGCCCAGCCATAACACACCCAGTGAACCGGCCTGGATGGACAGGACCCAGAGCAGCCAGACCATGGATGCGAACATTGGGAAGGCCAGGAACTGCTTGAAGGTGACCATCCAGCCACCCGGCTTTGGCAGGTAACGCAACAATGCAGGCGCAAAGGCCAGCACCACGAACGGCAGGGCCAGTCCAACGCCCATCATCGCTGCGACCGCAAGCACGACGAGGACCGGCTGGGTCAGCGCCAGACCGAGCGCCCCGGCGGCCAGAGGGCCCACGCAGGGCGCGGCCACAACGACAGCCAGCACGCCGGTGAAGAACGCGCCCTTGGCGCCATCACCATCGGCAAGGCCTGCGCCGAGGCCCTGAACCGAGGTGCCGATCTCGAACACGCCGAGGAGATTGAGGCCGATCACGAAGAACAGCAGGGCGAGGATGGCGACCACGATCGGCAGTTGAAGCTGGAAGCCCCAGGCGACCGGGAGGCCGAATTCACGCAACCCGACCAGCAGTCCGGCCAGAACAACAAAGCTGGCCACGACCCCGATCAGGAACAGCACGCCATAGCTACGAACCCGTGCCGCATCCTTGTGCGCGATCTCGACGAATTTCAGCACCTTGATGGACAAGACCGGGAAAACACACGGCATCAGGTTGAGGATGAGTCCGCCGAGGAACGCGAAGACCAGCATGGTGACCAGATTGGCATCCACAGCCGGCGCCGGAGAGCTCGCTTCAGCCGGCGTCGCTGGCACAATGCCAACATCACCGCCTGTAATCTGGAACTCGACCACATCGCGCTCCCAGAGGTCTCCGCCACTGTGGCGCTCGACAGACAGCAGTCCGGTCTGCGGGAATGCGATCTGGGGCGCCGTCTTGAAACTGGTCTCGTAGGTCAGGTTCAGTCGACCGGCCTCATCCCATTGCTGTGCAGGTTCGACCGCGTGCGCAATCAGCGCCCCATCGAACGGGAAAAAGGTCAGCTCCCGCCACTCACCGTCGAGGTGATCACCCTCGAGCATCAGGACCAGGCGATCACCGAAGCGCTGCATCGTGCCCGACAGGTTCTCCGCCGCGCGAGGCTCAGCCTCCAGGGCGGCCTGGATCATCCAGAATGCCTCTTCGGTGTTCCAGGGTTCTGCGCCAACATCAATCGTCAGGGAGAGTTCTCGCGTTTCCGGTACGCAAACCTCTTCACAGACCTGCCAGTCCGCCACCACGTTCAGGACCAGCGTCTCGTCCTGGAAATCCGGGGACAGCGTGACCGGCATGGCGAGCACCACCTCGTCATGATAGCCGTAGTCCATGATGGCGCCGTCCGCCAAAGGCAGCTCTTCCGGAGCCGGCCAGATGACCTCGCCGATCTCGACGCCTGCGGGCAGATCCCACTGCAGTTCCAGAGGCAGGCCGAAATCGCCCGGATTGCGCCAATAGGTGTGCCAGTCTTCGGGAATAATCTGGTGCAGACCGATATGGAACGCGTCCCCAGGCGTGGTCGCCGCGCGTTCCGCGATCAGCTGTGCCTCGACGATTTCATCCGCCTGCATCCAGTCAGCCTGGGCGCGCGTCGCGCTCGTCCCGCTGACAAGCAGGACCATGATGGAGAGGAGAAAAAGAGGAATTCGCATTAACTTACCCGGAGACCTTGGCATTCCGCGAACCATATAGAGGCAAAACGGCCTCTGTCGAACCGATCTCGCGGAAAGGTGATGCGAAAAGCAAAACGGCCGCGCTGGAAGCACGGCCGTTCGCAATTCGGATGACGGGCGATTTACGCGCCGGCCGGCTGTCCAGCCTGCACATCGTCGGCGACACGGCGCATGACACGCTCCCAGCGCTGCAGGGAGATGAGGTGCGCGGTGATCACGCCGAGATCACCATTCTTGTGCATTTCCAGGATCTTGTCGTCGCTCAGCGCAGACAGTTTCTCCTGGGAGATGCCGAAGTAATCGGCGACCTTGACCGGGTTGTCAGGATCGTTCGGATTGCCAACACGGATGTCTTTCATCTCGAACAGGTCCAGCGCGGTCATACGCTCAACAAAGGCTTCAGTCGCCTTGGCGTCGCGCTCGAACGCGGAAACGAAATCGATCGCGGACTGCGTGTATTCGGTCGGCTCGCCGTTTTCGTCGAAGAACGGACGCTCGGCGTTCTCGGTCACGACGAAGTCAGCACCCACATCGATGCAGATCGTGGAGGGCTGGCCGTCCGGATTGGCAGCACTGACGAACGGGTAGCGGCGTACGTAGGCCGGGATGTAGTGGTCCTGGTCGAACTTGCCATCTGTCACGAACAGGTTGGAACCTGCACGCAGCCCCATGACGACAACCGGCATTTTGTTTTCGCCGAGGAAGACGATCGGATAGCTGCCACAAGCAACCGGGAATTCTGCGGCAATGGACGGCACGAAGTGCCATTCCTTGAGGAAGGTGAACGGGCTGGAGACCGCGTTCACGCCGTAATTCGCGTGCTTCTGACGATTGAGCGGCTCTACGGTCTTGTAGAGCGGAACTTGTCCGGTGAGGCGCGGCTCGTTGGTCGCTGCATCAGCCATGATAGATACCCCTGTTTATACGTTCTGGTGTTGATAGCCCATTGAGGGCGGAGCGGCAATGCGGTGCTGCAGAGCTGGGCCGGTTTATCGCCAAAAATGAAAACGCCAGGCGACTCAGTCACCTGGCGTTCAATTGTCAGTTGAATTTTCGATCAGAAACGGCGACCGAAACCCAGTCCGAAGACAATCGGGTCGATATCGACATCAGCGGTGATGGCGCCATCGATGGTCACATCGGTGTTGATATCAATGTATTTGGCGTCGACATTGAAGAACCAGTCATTGCCCATGTCGAAATCGATACCTGCCTGGACGGCAAACCCGAAGCTGTTGTCATAGTCAATCGACGTCAGCGCACTGCCGCTCGGCAGGCTCTCATCAAAGAAATGCGTGAAGTTCACACCCGCGCCGGCATAGGGGCGGACAGAGCCCTCGGGGTTGAAGTGATACTGCACCGTCAGGGTTGGCGGCAGCAGCGTCACATCGCCCAGGTCCACATCACCAGCAGCGGTACCCACCGCGGCCACATCGTGCGGCGTCACGCCGAGGATCAGCTCGACGGCCCACTGGTCCTGGAAGAAATACGTGATGTCCAGTTCCGGAACGATGGAACTGTCGATATCGACATCACCACCGATCGGGTCGATGTCGGCACTTTCATTCGGCATCACATCAATGGCGCGCAGGCGGATCAGCCAGTCACCCTGGTCGGCGAAAGCCGGCGCGGCTGCGGTCATTGCGATTGCGGTTGCGGCAAGAAGAAGCTTTTTCATGGCTCGGATCCTTTTTGTCCCCAGAAAAGATAGGGACTTTATGGACCCGCCGATGCGCGCGAGACATTGCGCGTTTCGCCGCGCGTCAGCCTGCCGCGCGGCAGGCTGACGCACAGGAATTCAAGTCATGGAAATCCTTAGAAATCCATCACGAGTGCGGCCCGGAAATTACGTCCAGGCAGCGGCAACGCGTCTTTCAGGAACGAGGTGTGCAGGCGTGCTTCCTCGTCTGAAAGATTGCGACCTTCGAGAATGATACGCAGGCCACGGTCCTCGAACGGAACCACGGAGTAACGCGCATTGATCAGCGTGTAGCCGTCGGTGGGCAGCTCGAATTCGGCGACATTATCCTGCTCGCCTGCCCAGACGACCTCACCGTGCAGCGCGTGAGCGCCCATTTCCGCCGTCACGCCGGCTGTAAAGGAGAGCGGCGGAATCCGCGGCATGTCACCACCGGCATCGATCGACGCGTTGACATATTCACCGGTCAACTCACCCATCAGGTTCCAGCCGGCGAACTCACCAAGCGGCCCCTCGAGACGTCCCTCGAACCCGCTGAGGCTGGCATCTTCCTGGCGATACTCGACGACGATGAACTCTTCCTCTTCCTCGCCGGTCGGGAAGGCGCCGATGAAACCGTCATACTCGGCATGGAATGCGGCGCCTTCGAAAGCCCAGCTGCCGAACTCGGTACGGGCCGTGAATTCGATGGACACGGCTTTTTCGACATCGAGATCCGGATCGCCGGTTTCAACCGTGGAGGTCGCGATATGTTCACCGTCCGCGAACAGCTCGACATCCGTCGGCGCACGTTCGTTTGACGACAGGGTGACCGCCAGGAAGGTGTTGTCCTGCGGACGCCAGAAGGCGGAGCCGGAGATTGAGAAGGTGTCGAACTCACGGCTCAGCGTGTCGGTTTCGATGTCGCGGTTCTCGATGCGCAATCCGCCTTCCAGACCCCAATCGCCGGTATCCCAGCGCTCAACGAAGAAGAAGCCGAAATCCTCGGTCAGGGATGCCGGAACAAAGGCCTCTTCGCCCTGGGCGAGGAAATCACGCGAGAAGGCCTGGATGCCGGCTGCGGTTTCAACCGTGCCACCACCGAGATCAAACTCGGAGAAGCGTGTTTCGAAACGGCCTTCCCAGCCGTCATTGCGGAACAGGGTACCGACCTCGTCGCCCTCGAGTTCGACGTGCTTGTACTCTGCCGTACCAAAGGAGAAGCGAACGCGGTCGATGAAATCCGACACATTGCGGAATTCACCACGCAGGTCATAGCGGGTCTGGATCAGATCGATGCGGACCCCGACCTCTTCCTCTTCGTGATGCTCTTCCTCGTCGTGGTGCTCCTCGTCCTCGTGATCACCTTCTTCCTCGTGCTCTTCCTCGTGGTGGTGGTGACCACCCGGGATGCCGTAGAGCGCGTCGGAGGACTTGTAGGAGACGCCGATGAAACCGTTCTCACCGACCCAGGACACACCGACGGAGCCCGTGGAAAAATCGAGGCCGGAGTTCTCGACCGTGCCGAAAACCTCTTCTTCTTCCTCGTGGTCTTCGTCTTCGTGATCACCTTCTTCTTCGTGCTCTTCTTCTTCGAGGGCACGCGCAAGGGCACTCTCGGAGAAGCCCGGGATGTCGTAATCGTCTGCGGTCCGGGTCATCATTTCCAGGTTGAAGACGAAGGATCCGGCATTGAAGCGGATCTGACCGGCAGCGGTCTCACCGTCATCGACCGAGGTCGCACCGGCATAGAAACGCCCCTCAAACCCATCTTCAGCCGGCGCTTCCGGGATCCGGCCATCAATGACATTGACCACGCCGCCAATGGCGCCACCGCCATAGGCAATCGCCGCCGGGCCACGCAGGATCTCGACGCGCTCGGCTTCGAGCGCTTCGGACGCCACGGCGTGGTCCGGGCTGGCGGTAGACGCATCGATCAGGCCCACACCATTGGTGAGAACACGAACACGGTCAGCACCGAGGCCACGAATGACCGGGCGGCTCGACGCCGGCCCGAAGAATGTGGTGGAGACACCCGGCTCATGGGCAATCGTGTCGGCCAGCGAGCCGGACAGATTGTCTTCGATATGATCGCGATCGACGACTTCGACGGAGGTCGTGATCTCGTCGGCACCTGTTTCCAGGGCCGTGGAGGTAACGGTGATGACGTCAGTTTCCTGAGCCAGTGCCGGGGCCGCCAGCAAAAGGCTGGTCGTGGTGAGGAGGAGCGTACGCATAGCAGTTCCGATACGTTATTTAGTAACACTGGCGACGTTATAATGTCACGCTGAAGAGATTGGCAAGCACACGCTCTGGGATTCCTGCACGAACCTCATTAAATGTTGCAAATATGAGTCGTTCACATTCATCCGAGGCCCTCGAAGCGGCCGAACGCCTGTGCCAGGAGCGCGGCGAACGCCTGACCCCTATCCGCAAGCGCGTGCTCGAGCTCGTGCTGGACTGGGACGGTCCGGTGAAGGCCTATGACCTGCTCGAGGCGCTCAATCCGGAGGCCGGTACGGCCAAGCCGCCGACCGTCTATCGGGCGCTGGACTTCCTGATGGGACTGGGCCTCGTGCACAAGGTCGAGGCGCTGAATGCCTTCGTGGGCTGCACCCATTCCCATGATGAAGGCGGGGCGGAATTGTATATCTGCAATAATTGCGGGTCCGTCAGGGAACGCCACGGCGCTGCTGTCCCGCACAACGCACCGGAAGGTTTCAGGATTGAACGCTCGGTGATCGAGCACTTCGGTCACTGCGGAAACTGCAACTCATAAGAGGCAGGGAGAGCACGGCATGATCGAGCTCTGGCGCGGCAATGCGAACGCGTGGGAATGCGACGAGCTGGGGCACATGAATGTCCAGTTCTACCTGGCCAAGGCCAGCGAGGCCGTCGGCAATCTCGCCGCGCTCGCCGGTCTGGAAAATGTCTTCCGCTCCGATAACTACGCGACATTGCTGGCGCGCGCGCTGCACATCAAATTCCTCGCCGAGGCCCATCCGGGCGCACCGCTGGTAATCGCCGGCGGCCTGACCGGCCATGATGAAACACAGATGCAGGTCGAGCTGGTGATGCGCCATGGCGGCTCGGACCGGGTCGCGGCGACGTTCCGGCTGGCGCTTGAACATGTATCGCCCGGCGAAGGTCGCGCGTTCAAATGGCCAGACCGTTTCCACCGTGCAACCGC
>JAYZXG010000355.1:0-5422 GCA_036141435.1 Pseudomonadota bacterium
TTTTTTCATGGGGACAGTACGCCGCACAATCCTCCTGTCGGGACCGCGATGCCCCGCTAGCATGCGCTCGGAAACTGTGTGAATGCTTGGCGTGCCGAGATGGGAGAGAGTGTCGTGCGTACCAATTCCTGGCTGCAAGTCCTGCCGATTGTCAGCTATGCCTGGCTCGTGGCCACTGTCCTGATCGCCGGGGCCCTGCATCCCGGCTATGATCATGCCAGCCAGTTCATGAGCGAGCTGGGGGCGCAGCAGGCGCCCAATGCGTGGGCGGTCAATTATCTCGGTTTTCTGCCGACAGAGCTATTTTTCCTGGCCTTTATCGGGCTCGCTCTGACCCGGGTGGGTCGCAATGGCTGGCTGCGGGCGGGATTGCTGGCGCTCTCGCTTTACGCCGTCGGACTGTTCATCGCAGCCTTCTTCCCCTGTGACAGCGGGTGTCGGCCGGACGACCCAAGCGTTACGCATCTCGTTCACATCGCCAGTGGTCTCGGGGCCTATCTGTTCGGCATTCTCGGTCTGTTTCTGCTCGCGGCCGGCCGGTGGCGTAGCCAGGATCGTGCGCTCGCCCTGAGTGGTTTTGCAGTCGGCCTGTTCGCGCTGTTCTGCTTTGTCCAGCTGACCCCGGACAATGCTGTGGCCGGCCTCTATCAGCGGGCGCTGGAGACGGGGCTTTACCTCTGGTGCATCGTCTTCGCCTTTCAGCTTGGCCGAGGCGAGGCCTGACGGCGGCAATCCACACGAGTAGTGGGCCATCTTGCCGTCGGTTGCGGTGTCGAGCTGCGAGACGTCGACGGCCAGAAAATATCAGCCCGGCCGCTTGACGCGACAGCAATAAATTCCCTAAGTGCGCGCGATAAATACAAGGTGACGCTACACCTGTTTCGCGAAACCGGATTTCGGTGCGAAAAAATTGTGTTTTCCACAAAAAGCGCGGATTTATCCACAGAACCCGCTTTCTTATCCACGCAACCCACAGGTCGCCGCGTTGACCGGCCCGGGTTCGTCGACTTACCGTTTGATTGTCGACGGGGCGAAAAGCCAACCCTGCAAGGGGAAGGCGGACCAAGCCGAAGGCGGATTGAAAGCCGGAGCACGCAAGTGAAGCGGCATGAAGATCCGGTCCGGAACCTCCGGGAAACGGACCAGCGGTGAGGCCGAGAGGCCAGGCCGGTCGGCGAGGAAACCGTGCAAGCGGGGACGTAGTCGACGAAGATCCGGCCCCCTCGGGGACAGGGTCAGACGCGGGGTCAAACCCGGGTTAGCCAAGGGCGGACGCACGCAAGTGGGGCCGCAGGCGGCAGCGGTGCCGGACCTTCGGGAAAGGGACCAACGGTGAGGTCGAAAGATCAGGCCGGTCGGGGACAGAGCCGCGAGAGCGGGGACAGAACCGGCGAAGATCCAGATCCCCTGGGAGATGGATCAGGCACGGGGTCAAAACCGGGCCAGCCCAAGGCGGAAACACGCAAGTGGGGAAGCCGGAGGCAGCGGTGTCGGACCATCAGGGACGATATCGTGGGTTCGGGGTCAAAGCCGGACCCGGTGAGGCGGCCTCTCCCTTCGGGGAGGACCGTCCTGACCGAACCTCCGACCTCGGAGGACGCTCCCGAGCTCACCCGCTCAGGGGTACGTGCAAGGAAGGCGCGACTATAGCGCGACGACCAAGCAACGCGGCCGCCCGCCTCTTACTCCTCTCGGGGACTAAGGACGGGCGGTTGGTGTTTTTGCGAACCGCTTGCCTGCACGCGACCGCGCTCCCCGTTCTGTCCGCTCCGACAGCCATCCCCTTGATGAGCCGCATCGATCTGGACGATAGTGTTGCCGGACCTGTTGTTACAGGCGAGGGAGTTGTGCATGTCCGTCCAGTTGGTGTTGAGCCTGGCGGCGCTTTGGGGCGCGCAGGCAGTGGTACAGGACCAGGCTGATCAGCCCTGGTCGGATCAACCGGCCATCCCTGTCAGCTGGGTCAGTTTCACACCGGACGAGACCATCGCTGTGTTCGGACAGCATGACGAGAACTGGGACCAGCACCGGGTCATGATGTCGGTTCGGTCGTCGCAAGGCTGGCAGGCCGCGCGTCCGGTCGAGATTGACGGGGCGCCCTGGCCCACGCAGATGCGCGCCATGCGGTTTTCACCGGACGGTCGCGGTGCGGTGTTCTCCTCGGCACCGCTGCCCGGCGAAACCCGGGACGACTGGGATCTGTGGTATGTGCACTGGCATAACGGACGCTTCGTGGCGGCGCGCAGGCTGGAAAGTCCGGTCAATTCCAGCGCCCACGACGTCCACGCCTCGATCGCGGCCAATGGCACCATCTACTTCGCGTCGCGTCGTCGCGGCGGTGCCGGTGAATCGGATCTTTATCGCGCCATTCCCGATCTGGCGGCAGGCTGGCGCGTCGAGCGACTGCGTGCGCTGTCCAGCGCGTATTCCGAGGCCGACATCTATGTCGCGCCGGACGAGGAGTATGTGATCTTCGCGCGCACGGACGCCCCCGATGGCCAGGGCGGGGATGATCTCTATATCAGCCGGGCGAATGGTGAGGGCTGGTCCGACCCGGTCCCGTTGGGCGAGGACGTCAATTCGCCCGAATATGAATATGGCGCCTGGGTCAACGCGACAGGGGATCTCCTGTGGTTCACCGCTTTTCGCGATGGAATTTACCAGCCGGTCCAGGTGGTCATGCCCGAGGAATAGCCTCGTTTTGGGGAGCGGGACGCCGGGTTATTCCCCCTGCGGGTGAAATCCCCATTTGGTATTTGTATAAAACCACTTTTGTAGCGTCATGATTCCAAAAGCGGACTCGATTTCGCATGCGGATATTCAGGATTCGCATGAATTATGACATGCAACCGGCGTGGTCTTGCAGAGAATGCCCGCATCTTAGCGAGGGAAACGCCGACGCATGTTGCAGGCCGGCCTTGAAATATTGCGCAATCCGCTGCGGGTCTTCGCATGCCTGTGCTGGGCATCGGCCATCAGCCTGACCTTGCTGCTCGGCTGGATGGCCGTCGCATCGGTACAGCAAGTGCGCTCGGACGGGGTCTATGTCGAGGGCCTTCAGCGCCAGGCCGTCAAAGCCCAGCTCATCAGCCAGCGCCGGCAGGACGCCAGTCGCTAGCACGGGTCGGCCGGTACCAGATTTCCGGGACGCTCACTTTTCGGCATGGCGCGGGATCGCGTTTTTCGGGCTGGCAAGCGCGCCAACTCGTGCTTAGCTGCGGCCCAATTGAGCCGGGGAGGCGATCATGAGCGACAGCAAGCTGGCCGACGAAGACTATATCATCGGGACCAATGACCTGGAGGTGAAACGCCTGGGGCTGCAGCACACGCTGTGGCGCGAGTCAGCCCTGGCCGCCTGGCGACGGGCAGGAATCCGGCCGGGCATGCGGGTGCTCGATCTGGGCTGTGGTCCGGGATATGCCAGCTTCGACCTGGCTGAACTGGTGGGGCCGGAAGGCGAGGTGGTCGGTGTCGACCAGTCGGAGTTCTTCCTCAAGGCGCTCGAGCAAGGGGCAAGAAGCCGTGGGCTCGACAATATCCGTACCGTCCACGCGGCGATCGATGCCTATGACTGGCCGGATGCCGGGTTTGACGCCGTGTGGACACGATGGGTGCTGTGTTTCCTGCCGGACCCGAAAGCGGCGCTCGACGGTATTGTCCGTGCCTTGCGGCCCGGTGGTGTCTTCGTTGCGCAGGAATATGTCGACTATCGCAGCTTCCGGCTGGAGCCCAGCGAGCCGGTTTTCGACACCTTCGTGGATGCTGTGGACGCCAGCTGGCGGCATTTCGATGGCGACCCGAATATCGCCCGCCGTTTCCCGGCCTGGTTTGCCGAGCTCGGACTGGAAATCGATGAATTGACGCCGGTGCACTATGCCGCGCGCCCCGGTGACCCGATTTTCCGCTGGCCGATGTCCTGGCTCCAGGAAGCGCCGGCCCGTCTGGTCGAGCTTGGCTTCCTGTCGCGCGATGATGCGGAGGCCTTCAACGCCTTTCTCGAGCGCCGCCAGGCTGATCCGGCAACCTTGCTGATGACCCCCTGCGTGCTGACCAGTCGGGCACGAAAGCCCGGCTAGAACGCCCAAATATCCATGGCCAGTGCCGACCGGCTCCACGAGGTGTGCAGGCAGTGACCGGGCTGGCCGCCAGCCGCCATGGCCACGAGCAGCGGCCGGAAGTGTTCCGGTGTCGGGTGATTGCGCCGGGCGAAGGGGGCCAGCCTCCACGCGCTTGCCGCATCGAGGTCATTGCGTTCAAGCGCGGGAACAAGTGCGTCCCGGAACGCCGTCGCAAATGCGGCCGGTGGCGCGTCCTCGTCCTCGCCCAGACTGTCGGCGAGCGAATGGGTCAGGGCGCCTGATCCGATGATCTGGATATTCTGCTTGATCAGGGGACGAAGCGCCTGGCCCAGTACGATGCTGTCCTGGTCGCTTTGCCGGGGCAATGAGAGTTGCAGCACGGGTATGTCCGCCGCCGGCCGCATCAGCGCCAGCGGGATCCAGCTACCATGGTCGAGGCCGCGCCGGGCGTTGAGCTGAAGGTTCAGGCCGTGTGCGGACAGGTTTTCGGCGAGTGTCTCCGCCAGTGCTTGCGCGAGGTCCGGAGCGCCTGGCGCGGGGTATTGCACCTGTTCAAGCTCTGCCCCGAAACCGCGAAAATCATGGATCGTTTCCGGCGCGGCGCTGGATGTGAGCTGCAGATCGCCGGCCTGCCAGTGCGCGGAGATGACCAGATAGGCATCCGGCGTGGCCTGCGCGCCCAGGGCCTGCATGGCGCGATGCGCCGGGGTGTCGCGAAGCAACACATCCGGCGCACCATGCGAGATGAAGAGGGGGCGCGGCATCAGGCCTGCAATTCCCGCGGTATAAAGGGCAGTTCCGGTGCGCGCAGCGCAAATGCACCTGAGCCGAGCAGGGCCTGGACCACGGTCGTGACCGTCAGGAAGAGCGGGAATTCCCAGCCCCCGCCCTCGGCACTGAACACCCAGCCATTGCCCAGGTGGACAAAGGTCGCGCCCAGGGCGATCGGTACCAGGGCCAGCGCGATGATGCGGGTATAGGCACCGGCGATCAGCAGCAGGCCGCCGCCGATTTCACCAGCCATGACCAGGTAGGCGAAGAGACCGGGCAGACCCAGGCTCTCGAAGAAGCCGACCGTTCCGGCCGGGGTGAAGACAAGGAGCTTGAGCAGGCCGTGGGCCAGGAACAGGACACCCAGGCTGACACGCAGCAGGGCGACACCGTATTGGGATTGTTGGTCAGACATGTGTCTCTCCAGTGATCTGATTTCGATGCGGCACAGATAGCGTTTTGACGTTTGGGCGATAATTATCTATTTTCGAGCAATACAATTTCTGTGGGGGAATAAATGGATCGAATTGACGCCCTGCGCCTGTTCTCGTCCGTGGCAGAACTGGGGTCCT
>JAYZXG010000356.1:0-9829 GCA_036141435.1 Pseudomonadota bacterium
TTCGCGCGACCCTTGAAGAGGTCAAGGAAGCCGATTTGATCATTCACGTGACCGATGCAGCGGACCCGGACATGCAGGGCCGCGTCGCCGATGTGAATTCGGTGCTCGACCAGATTGAGGCCGGCAAGGCGCATGACCAGCTCGAAATCGAGGCGTGGAACAAGATCGACATGCTGGACGCGGAGCCGCTCGAGGATCTCGAACTGGACTGTCTGCTGGCTAACCGCAAGGCCGAGCGCATCGTCAAGCTGGCCGTGTCCGCGCACACCGGTGAACGCATCGATGTCCTGCTGGATGCCATCGAAACGACCCTGGCGGAACGCGGTGAAGTGATGGAGCTGGTGTTGCCGCCGGCAGAGGGGCGGGCACTGGCCTGGCTCATGGCCAATGCGGATGTGATCAGCCAGGACACCGACATGGAAACCGGAGCGGTGCGAGGCCGGTACAAGCTGTCTGACGTCAATGCCGGGCGCTTCCGGTCACAATATCCGCATATCGCAGCACCGCTGCCCAGAGAGGAATACTAAGCGGGCTGTTTCTCAATCCGCTTGGCTTCGTCCCACAAGGCTTCCATTTCCTCCAGGCTGGCATCGCTGGTCGTGCGGTTTTGCGCGTCCAGGCGCATTTCGATGTGTCGGAAACGGCGTTCGAATTTCGCATTTGCAGATCGGGTTGCCGCCTCAACGTCTACCTTTAGTTTGCGCCCCAAGTTCGTGCAAACAAACAACAAATCACCCACTTCTTCATCTATGGCCGACTGGTCGTTATGCATGATTGCATCACGAACTTCCTCCAATTCCTCATCGACTTTTGCCAGCACCCGGTCCGCATCCGGCCAGTCAAAACCCACAGTCGCCGCCCGCTTTTGCAGTTTCTGGGCACGCTTCAAGGCGGGCAGGGCGACGGGAACATCGTCGAGCAGGCTCTCGCCCTTGTCCTTCTGCTTGCGCTCCAGGGCCTTTTGCTCTTCCCAGGCCTGGTTTTGCGCGTCGGTATCGCGCTGGCTTTCATCACCAAAGACATGCGGATGGCGGCGGATCATCTTGTCATTGATGGATCGACAGACATCATCGAAATCAAACAGGCCGGCTTCCTTGGCCATCTGCGCGTGAAACACGACCTGTAGCAGGAGATCGCCAAGCTCATCCTGCAGATCGGCCATGTCCTTGCGCTCGATCGCATCGGCGACTTCATAGGCTTCTTCGATCGTGTAAGGCGCTATGGTGCTGAAATCCTGTTCAATATCCCAGGGGCAACCGGTTTCGCGGTCACGCAGCCGCGCCATGATGGCCAAGAGTTCGGACATCGGCTGGAGTGGGGTATCTGACATTGTTTCGCTCGCTCTGGGATCAGACACCTAGATGAGCAGATTCTGCAGGATGATCGATAGTGTGCGCTCCATCCAATATGCGCATAATTAATATTATGAGAAATCGGAGATGCTGTCAGAGCCGCTAATCAATACACACACGATCGCCTGACCGTGTCACGCTCAGACCATCATAGGCGCAATAAACGCCCTCAGGCAGCTGTCTGGAAAGCGTATCATAGTCGAGCGTGATGTGGAGATTGGTCAGAACCGCCTGTGACGCTCCTACCTGCCGGATCGCCGCCAGTGCGTCGCTGACCGTGTAATGGGTCGGATGGTGTTCTTCCCGCAATGCGTCTACCGCCCAGCACGCGACACCTTGCAACAAACCGGCGCTTTCATCCGGCAATCCGCTGATATCGGCCGAATACGCGAGACCGTCGCTGACAAAGCCCAGCGACCGGATGGGACCGTGTTCCTGGTCAAATGGCGTGACAGAGAGAACGCCGCCGGGCCCATCGACATCGATTGTCCGCAGCGGCTCCAGTTCACGCCGGGCATCAAGGATCGGCGGATATATGGATCCTTTCGGCGCAACAAAGGCGTAGCTGAAGCGTGCCAGCATGATGTCCGCCGTGCGATCGTCCATCCACACCGGAATGCGCTGACGCTGAAGCAGCGCAAAAGCGCGCACATCATCAATTCCGTGCGTCTGATCCGCATGCTCGTGCGTCAAAAGAACACCGTCCAGGCGCTTTACGCCAGCCGAGATCATCTGTTCGCGAAAATCGGGAGATGTGTCGATAACGACCCGGGTGACCGCTTCGCCTTCCTGCAAATCACCTGGTGTACGCGCGCGTTCCAGCAAAGCTGAACACCGGCGTCGGCGGTTGCGCGGATTGTCCGGATTGCACGCCCCCCAATCCCCGTTTGCCCGCGGCACACCGCCCGAGGATCCTGTCCCCAGCAGGGTCAGCCGTGTCACACCGGTCATGGGCGCGTAACCTTGTCGAACAGGGAGAAGAAGGCCTCGGTGGTCCGCGTGGCGGTTTCAGCTTCGTCCCAGCCCTTGATCTCGCCCAGCTTGGCTGCGACGTGTGGCAGGAAGCTCGGTTCACAGCGCTTGCCGCGGTGCGGCACCGGTGCGAGATACGGGCAATCGGTTTCCACGATCACCCGGTCATCCGGCACGATATCCCTGAACACGGCGCGGACATCGTCGGCTTTCTTGAACGTGATGATGCCGGACGCCGCGAAATAGGCACCGAGCTTCGCCGCGCGTCTCGCCAGCTCCGGACCGCTGGTATAGCAATGCATCAGCGGGCGAAACGCCCCCTTCCCCATTTCCTCTTCCAGGATGTCGCCCATCAGCTCATCGGCTTCGCGCGTATGGATGATGAGTGGCAAATCCGCTCGGCGAGCCGCATCAACATGAGCCCTAAAGCTCTGTATTTGCTGCTCTATTGGGCTGTATCCATAATGCAGGTCGAGGCCGGTTTCACCGATACCCACGACACGCGGATGCTGCGCCATCTCGATCAGCTCGTCTGCCGTAATATCCGGCCGGTCCTTGGCGTGATGCGGGTGTGCGCCGACCGTGCACCAGATATCATCATAGGTTTCTGCAATCCGGGAAACAGCTGGAAAATCTGCAAGTTGGCAGCAGATGGTCAACATTCGACCGATCCCGGCGTCACGCGCCCGGGTGATGGTCTCTTCGAGGTCATCGGCAAATTGCTCGCCGTGCAGATTGACGTGACTATCCACCAACATGTCTTGAAAATCCGGGTGTTCAGGAGGTTGCGGCCGCCGACCGGCTCAGGGCCAGCGCCTGCAGAACGGTCTGTTTGGGATCGAGATAAAGCGCTTCCGCGTCCCGGACAAGTTTTGCCGTGTCTGCCCAGGCCCGGATCCAGCCCTTGGGGTCCTGTCCCTGCACGGCGCGCTGACGCGCCTGCGTCTGGTAAGCACGGGCCAGGGCTTCGTAAAAGACCGCAAGCTGGTCTTCCCGTCCCTTGCCGATCACCCGGTCGGCGATCCGTCGGGCTTCGTCATCACTGAGCAGTTTGCCGCGCGCAACCAGCGTATCAACATCCCGGATCAGACTGGCCCCGTCGCCGATCGCCAGCGCCAAAGCCCGGCCCGGGCTGGACTTCGCATAGTCGACCAGTTGATCCAGCGCCGCATCCTGCGGGACACCATTGCGATCCCCCAGCCATTGCATCACCTGCGTCGGTTCCGGCGCCCGCAGGACGAGCTTGCGACACCGCGAGCGGATGGTGGCTGGCAACCGCCCCGGCGAGTGCGAGATCAGGATGAGAATGCCGCGCTTGGGCGGTTCTTCCAGCGTCTTGAGCAGCGCATTGGCCGCGTTGCGGTTCATATCGTCGGCACTGTCGACAATACAGACGCGCCAGCCCCCCGCTCCCGCGCTCTTTTCGAAGAAGCTGGGCGCCTTGCGCGCCTCATCGACGGTAATTTCAGCCCGCCAGCGCTTGCGTTTTTCGTCCCACGGCCGGCGCAACAACAGCAGGTCCGGATTGGCCATGGCCTCCAGCAGCTGGCAGACCGGGTCCCGCGGGCTCGCCCCCAGGCTTCCGTATTCCGCATCCGGCGCAGCGCCAAGAACCCTGCGGGCCATGCGCCAGGCCAGGGTCGCCTTGCCGATGCCCTTCGGACCGGAAATCAGCCAGGCGTGATGCAATCGGCCAGTCTGCCAGGCCGTTGCGAAGGCCTGCTCGGCCTCCTCATGCCCCAACAGGTCATAGCGCTCGCGAGGCGCCAGGCAGCCGGATTCCTGATCCGAAGCGATATCCGGATCGGTCAGGCTCACGCCTGCGCACCAAGGTGTTCGGCGATAATGGCCAGCGCCGTCTCGTAGACCTCATCCGGCGGACAGGACGCATCGAGCACCTGGCAACGCCGCGGTTCATCCTTGGCGATCCGCAGGAATGCGTCACGCAGGCGTGCATGAAACTCCGTATCATGCATTTCAAACCGGGTCGGGTCCTCGCCCCGCTCGACCGTGCGGCGCAGTCCGACCAGCGGATCGAGATCAAGAACAAAAGTGAGGTCCGGATAGAACGCCTCCAGCGCCACATCATGCAGCTGGCGGATCCGGGCGATATCCATGCCGCCCGCCGCGCCCTGGTAGGCAATCGTGCTGTCTGAAAACCGATCGGAGAGCACCCACGCCCCTCGGGCCAGGGCCGGCTGGATCAGGCGTTCGACATGATCCACGCGGGCCGCATACATCAGCAGGGCTTCGGTCACCGGCGACCATCGATCCGTCGCCCCGGTCAGCAGGATATCGCGCAGCACCTCAGCGCCCGGCGTTCCGCCAGGCTCCCGGGTCACGATGACTTCAAGGCCGCGCGCTTCCAGATGGGCGCGCAGTTTCTGGATCAGGGTGGTTTTGCCGACCCCCTCGCCGCCTTCCAGTGAAATGAATTTGCCAGCCACGTCAGTTCCCGCGGATCATGTGGGCCAGTGCCGCGCCGATACGCCCCATCAAGCCTTTCTCGGCGACATCCTCCGACGCGATCACGGCGAATTCCCGATCGTCCTGTCCCGGCACTTCGACAATGATCCGACCCACGACATCCCCGGCCGAGATCGGCGCCGGCAACGGGCCGTCAAAAGCGACCGACACTGTCATGTTGCGCCGCGCGCGGCGATGCAGGGCCAGTTGCACGTCTTCCGCGACTTCCAGCCCGACTGTCTCGGCTTCGCCCATGAACACCTCGGCCCGCGGCTCGAGTGCATCACCGGCCGAGAAGAGATCATAGATGGAATAATCATTGATCGCGGCGCGCATCATGCGTTCCGCTTCGCTGGCGCGAGCCGTATTGCTGTCCATGCCGTTGAAAACGATGATCCGGCGCACACCGTCGCGCTCGGCGGTTCCCACGAGACCATATCCGCTTTCCTCGGTGTGACCGGTCTTGAGGCCGTCTGCACCGGAGAAGACGCCCAGCAGCGGATTCCGATTGAACTGGCGAATGCCGTTATAGGTAAATTCCCGCTCGGCCCAGAGCGAATAGAGCTCGGGGTGGTCGGCAATGATAAGACGGGCAAGCTCCGCCAGGTCAGCGGCACTGATCCGGTGATCCGGATGCGGCCAGCCGGTCGCATTGGCGAAGCTGGCGCTCTCCAGGCCCAGCTCACGCGCGCGATCGGTCATCATCTCGGCGAACGCCTCCTCGGAGCCACCAAGCGCTTCCGCGATGACGATGCAGGCATCATTGCCGGACTGGATGATGATGCCGCGCAGCAGGTCCTCGACCCGGGCCCGCGAATTCACCTCCAGGAACATGGTCGAACTGCCCGAAGCCGCGCCGCCGCGACGCCAGGCATTCTCTGAAACCGGCAGCTCGTCATCCAGGCTCAACTGGCCATCGCGGATCGCTTCCAGCGTCATCAACACCGTCATCAGCTTGGACATGGATGCCGGGGGCATGGCCTCGTCGCCATTGCGGTCGAACAGGATTTCACCCGTTGCGAAATCCATGATCACGGCATGAGAGGCTTCGGTCTGATACTGGTCCTGAGCAACCGCGGGCGCGGTCAGGAGAAGCAGGGATGCGAGGATGGCACGCAACGGGGACGCTCCTTCGACGATTCGTGGGTAACAGGCGCGCATTGAAGCGCGTGGACCAGGTTTGGTCCAGCGCTCAAACTGGGCATTTTCGTGAATTGTCAGCCGATGGCGACGATGCGGCTGTCATAAATTCCGAAGGATATCAGCCGAGAGACCGCGTCGGCCGCCGCCTGTTCACTGCTCCAGCGCCCCAGATAGACCCGGAACAGCGGGCGGCCATTACTGACGCTCTCCTCGATCCAGGCATCCCCGAGATCTGCGACGCGGGCCCGCAGGTTTTCCGCGTTGCCGCGAACACCGAACGCGCCGAGCTGAACGGAGAAGCGTTCCGCCCCGGCAAACTGGCGCGGCGGCGTCGAAGATGGCGGCTGCGTCGCAGCGGTGGGAACCGGTGCCGGCATGGCCTGCTGCCCGCCACCCTGTGAAGAATGTGTGCGCGCCGGGGGCTCGCCACCCGCATGGGCCGGGCCGAGATAGCGGACCCGCACCCGAGCCAGTCCACGGGAGCGATAGTCCAGCTCTTCCGCTGCCGCGCGCGACAGATCGATAATCCGGTCATCCACAAAGGGGCCGCGGTCATTGATGCGCACGATCACGCTGCGTCCGTTTTCAAGATTGGTCACTTCGGCGATCGAGGGAATGGGCAAGGTCGTGTGCGCCGCCGTCATCTGGTGCTGGTCGAACACTTCGCCATTGGCCGTCGGGCGACCATGGAAATTCGGCCCGTACCACGATCCGATACCGACTTCATCGTAATCATCATCGCGCCGCGGAACATAGCGCAGGCCCGCGACCACGTAGGGATTTCCGACTTTCTGGTGATCGCTCGAACGCGCAATCAGGGATCGCGTCTGCGCGCTGGACAGCGGGCGGGTCATTCGGCTGCCACCGTCCTCGAAAGACCGCAAATTGCGCGGCGCGGACGAACAGGCTGTGACAGCAAACATGCTGACCAGAATCAGAAGGGTTTTGAACACGCGCACGGGATCCCACCTGTCACTGCAAGGGCTCAGACTAGCCCGAGATTATCGGCGAAAAGGTGAAAGCTCCGTAAGCTGCAGGAAGATAGTTGCCAATCACCCCGAAAGCTGGGTAATTGGAGCCATCGGAGGGGTGGCAGAGTGGTCGATTGCGGCGGTCTTGAAAACCGTTGAGCCGAGAGGCTCCGGGGGTTCGAATCCCTCCCCCTCCGCCACTATCCCCAGTCCAGCACCCATTTGAGTTGTAGCTGAACGACGTTTTCCGTGACGCCGTCGACACCGAATTTATTGTCCCAGTATTGCCATTCGATCCCTGCCCACACATTGCCCGGCTGCCCGGCCAGTGAGCCCAGATTGACCAGGGCGCGTGGCACGATGAGGGTATTGGCGACGCCATTGCCCTCGGCGCCGGCAATATCGGCAAACCCTTCAAACAGGACCTGGACGTCACCCAGCTGAGCCGGCCGGTTCCAGGCCAGCGTCAATTGCTCGGTCGTCCCGTGGCGTTGCGGATCGTCCCGGTGCAGCGCCATCACCTTGAAAAAGGTAAACCCCGGCAGGTTTAGATCCGCCGAGACCCCGCCCAGATATCGCTCCAGCCCCTGCTCTCCGCGCTCATAGTTCACGGTGAGATAGACGTCGCGGATCAATCCCGCTCCGAAATCGAGATCGAACAGATGGCCCAGCGACAGGCGCGGCGTGATTTCGCCATAAGCCGCAATCGACCCGTCATCCGCAAAGGTACAGTCGGAAAACACGAACACATCGCCCATCGACCAGCGACTGGCATGTTCCAGGGTGACAATGGTGCGTCCCTCGCTGCCGAGCTCGTAGGCCTCCCCGCGCAGCAGCTGCACGTTTTCGGAATGCCAAAACTCCTGGGCCGGGGCCAGTGTGGTGCAGCTGCCTGACAGGACAAGAGCCGTGAGAAAACGCATGAGCACCTCCGCTTCCTGCGCCTATCAAGCCATGATTCTGTCGCTGACCGGCAGGATCAGCTCGCGGTCACCCAGCGACGCGCCTGCGCGGCATCATCGAAAAAACCGACCTTGATCTGGTGCCGCCAGGCGAGCGTATCCAACAACATCTGCTCGGTATCATGGGCTTCGAGGTCGAGGGTGTAGGCGATCCGCCGGACATAGGGAAACGCCGTCACGAAACCCTCGAACATGGCGATGAACTGTGCCGGGGAAAACCGTGCATCGCTGCGCGAGACAAGCATGAGAATGCGTGGCCAGCGGGTTTGCTCGCACACTTCGCCCAGCGCCTGCGCGGAATCGGCAAGCCCTTCCGGCGTCGTCACGCCCCAGATTTCCTGCGTGACGAGACCGTGTTCGGCATCCTGGTCGATGCGAAATCCAAAGCTTGTGTCCTGCATGTGCGGTGTACTCACGCCTGTATTGGATGCTGATGTTTGCGTCAGCGTCGCGGCCCCAGGTCAGGTTTTAAATCAAAACCTTCTGATGGTCCTCACAAAAGCTCACAATCCCCCTCGATCGATCACGAGCGCGTTGGGTGGGGAAGACAAATCGAACCGTTCGCCTATGTCTGTGTTCAGGAGTTTCGAACGGAGACGAGATGATCCGCCGCAAAAATGCCGACTGGCAGCTTTCAAACGAATTGGTCACGCCCAAGCGGGCATTCCTGAATCGCCGTCAGATCATGCAGGGCATGGCTGTCGCAGGGGTCACCAGCCTGGCCGGATGCGGCCAGGGCGAAGCTTCGGCGCGCCAGGCCCCGACCGATGGACAATTGTCCGCCCGCGCGACGGGATATGCCGTGGCAGATGACCTGACCCCGTATGAGGCGGTGACGGGCTATAACAATTTCTATGAATTCGGCCTCGGCAAGGGCGACCCGGCCCGGTACGCGTCGGCGATGACAACCTCCCCGTGGTCGATCGAAGTCACCGGCCTCACGGACAATCCGCGCACCTACGCGCTTGAAGAACTGGCTGATTTCAACGCGCTGGAGGAACGCATTTACCGCCTGCGCTGTGTCGAGGCCTGGTCCATGGTCATCCCGTGGATCGGTGTGCCGCTCGGTCCGATCATTGACCGCCTGGCGCCCTCCGGTGACGCCCGCTATGTCCAGTTCGAGACGTATCTCAATCGTTCCGAGATGCGCGGTGTGCGCTTTCCCGTGCTGGACTGGCCATATGTCGAGGGCTTGCGTCTGGACGAGGCGCGCAATGACCTCGCCTTCCTGGCCGTCGGCTTGTATGGCGAGGTCCTGCCCAACCAGAATGGCGCGCCGATCCGGCTCGTGGTGCCGTGGAAATATGGCTACAAATCCATCAAGTCGATCAGCAAGATCCGCTTCACGGCTGAGCAGCCGGACACGTCCTGGAACCTGTCGGCACCCAATGAGTACGGCTTCTATTCCAACGTCAATCCGAACCGGGCGCACCCGCGCTGGAGCCAGGAAACCGAACGTGTGATCGGCGGCGGCCTGCTGGAGCGACGCCAGACGGACATGTTCAATGGCTATGAAGACCAGGTCGCAGCGCTGTATGCCGGCATGGACCTGATCGAGAACCATTGATGACATCACGGGCAGACATGCTGCGGCTGTTCGCCAGACACGGACTGAAACCGCTCGCTTTCTGGCTGCTTGCCTTGCCGGGCCTGTGGCTGGCCTGGCAGTGGTGGGGCCTGTTGAGCGGAGGCAGTCACGTGCTGGGCTTCAATCCGATCGAAACCACGCACCGGTTTCTCGGAGACACGGCCCTGCGTATCCTGATCCTGTCACTGGCAATCAGCCCGTTCCGGGACCTGACCCGATGGGCCCCGATCATGAAAATCCGCCGCCGTGTCGGGCTGGCGGCGTTCTGGTATGCGTTGTTGCACCTGCTGGCCTATATGGGGCTGGACCTGCTGGTCGCGGCCCAGGGCAGCGTCACCGGTATGTTCGCGGGTTTGTGGGATGATGTGGTCGAGC
>JAYZXG010000357.1:0-4129 GCA_036141435.1 Pseudomonadota bacterium
GCCCCGGCCAATCTTATTCAGATCGCGATTGCGGCCATCGCCCTGTTGGGTGTGGTGTTGACGATCGGCCGGCCGCGATTGCGCGCGGCGACCGCCATGATGGCCATGGCGACTCTCTGGATGCTGTTCAACCTTGCCGAAGAGTCGCTGGGAACACGCAGCATCTGGCTCGTGACGCCGGCCTTTCGTCTTGCCTATCCGCCCCTGTTCTATCTGCTCGTTCGCGGGCTGATTTTCTCGGGCGCATCGCTGCGCGTTTCGGACTGGCCGCATTTCGTGCCCTTCTTTGTCGGGCTTGCCCTGACGCCCCAGGTCTGGCTGGTCGAACATGCGGCGCGCTTCAGCCTGGTCGCCTATACGGTCGCGGCCATCTGGCTGCTGCACCGTTACCACCAGACCAATCGGAACCGGCGGTCGGATGCCGAGACCATCCAGCTGCGGGGCATCTATGTGATCATCGCGGTCTTCATCCTGGATACCATATTCGATGTGGTGCGCATGGATGCACGCTGGTTGCACCAGGACTGGCCGTGGTTGGCCACCGCTTCGGCCTATATGCTCCAGCTTGGCATCTCCTTTGTGCTGACCGTGGTGACCCTGGTCGTTGCCGTTCGGCGAGCGGAGGTCTTTGACGGGCTGCAACCCGGGGGGCTGGCGCCGGTGGCGGAGACGCCGCTACCCGATGGCGCCGCATCACAGGACATGTTCAACCGCATCGAGGCGGTCATCCGCGAGCAGCAGCTGCAGACCGAACCGCGTCTTACCCGCGCGGAGCTCGCAGAGGCGACAGGGCTGGCGGAACGTCAGGTCTCCCAGTCGATCCGCGCGGCAACAGGGCGCAATTTCAACGATTTTATCAATCATCTGCGGATCCAGGATGTCCAGGCGATGATGCGCGATGACGCGACGTCCGGCGACCGGCGAAAGATCCTCGACCTGGCCTATACGGCCGGCTTCAGTTCCAAATCCGTCTTCAATGATGTGTTCAAGCGCGAGACCGGCATGACGCCGTCAGCCTTCTCCAACAGCCTGTCCGAGCAGGCCTGACGAATTCCGGACGTCCGGTTTCCGGATCCCGGACGACAGGTTGAAAACGCCACGGCATATCGGCGCCTCATCGTCATGGAGTGCCAGATGTCCCTGTTTCGAAGTGTCTTCGTTGTTCTTGCCAGCGCGCTTGTTCTTGCGGCCTGCGGCAGGCCTGCTGCGCTGAGGCCCCCGTCCGGTGAACCGGACAGCTATCTGATCGCGAACGCCCGCGTGCTGGATGTTGAAACGGGAGCAGTCGCCCCTGGGCAGTATGTCTATGTCGAGTCCGGGCGCATAATGCATGTCGCCGCGACGCCTCCCGACGCGGTCGCGCCGCGCACGCAAACCATCGATGTATCGGGCGCGTTCGTTCTGCCGGGCCTCATCGACATGCATGTCCACGTCCTGGACGAGGCGGACCTGGCGGCCAATCTGGCCTATGGCGTTACCACCATCCGCAATCTGGGAGGCATGCCCTTTCACCTGCCGATGGCACGCCAGATCGAGCAGGGGCGTCTGCTCGGGCCGCGACTGGTGACGACGGGAGCCATCCTCAACGAACGCGACGGGCGCAATACCAACGAGTTGCAAACGCTTGTTGCCGGGGGCGAGCGTGCGCGCGCCGCAGTTCGCCGCCAGTATCAGGCCGGGTATCGTGACCTCAAGGTCTACTCCAACCTCTCACGCGAGAGCCTCGCTGCCATTCTCGACGAGGCGGCGCGTCTGGGCATGACCGTGTCCGGGCACCCGGTCGAGGGCACGGAGACCGACCCGCTTGAAATGGCTGACACCCTGGCGGGGCAATTCACCACGATCGAGCACGCGGAATCCATCGTCTGGTTTGGATTGAACGATGAGACCGACCCGGTTCGGGCCCGGGCATTGGCGCAGGAGATGGGGGCGGCCGGAGCGCGTGTTTCGCCGACCCTCATCGTGCACCAGAATCTCGCCCGGATCGTGGAGACCCGTGGGGCGCATGTCGGCCGTCCGGAGATGCAGAGCTTCAGTCCCGTGATGCAGGGGTTTGAACAGGCCAATTATGACTACTGGGCCAGCTATCCGCATGATGACCGCACCCGCATGCAGGCCTTCTATGTTGAAATGACCGGTTACATGCATGCCGCCGGGGTCGAACTGGTGGTGGGAACGGATGCCGGCGTGATGGTGACGCCGCATGGTGTCTCGGTGTCGGAGGAGATCGAGCTGCTGGTGAGTGCCGGGCTGACCCCGCTGGAAGCCTTGCAGGCGGCGACCGTCAACTCGGCTGACGCGCTGGGCTTGGCTGATCGGATCGGCCGGGTCAGCGTCGGCTACGCGTCGGACTTGCTGATCGTTGCAGGCAACCCGCTCGACGACCTGTCGGAACTGCGCCGGCCGCTGGGGGTGATGCGCGCGGATCGCTGGCTTGATGAAGGCGATCTGGCGGCGTTACGGGCCGCATCGGCCAACCCGGCAGAGTTCAGGACATGGCGTCGGGTGATCGGACATGTCCTGACCCGCTGACAAAAAAGCCCGGCCAACGGGCCGGGCTTTCTTGTTCGTGATGGCAGGAGGGCTAGAGAGCCTCGGCCAGTTCCGGCAGGGCGGAGAAGAGATCTGCGACCAGGCCGTAATCGGCGACCTGGAAGATCGGGGCTTCTTCATCCTTGTTGATGGCCACGATGACCTTGGAGTCCTTCATGCCCGCCAGGTGCTGGATGGCACCGGAAATACCAACGGCGATATAGAGCTCCGGAGCGACAACCTTGCCGGTCTGACCGACCTGGTAGTCGTTGGGAACGAAGCCCGCATCGACAGCAGCGCGCGAGGCGCCAACTGCTGCGCCGAGCTTGTCGGCAATCGTGTCGAGCAGGTGGAAGTTCTCACCGGATTGCATGCCGCGACCACCGGAGATGACAATCTTCGCAGAGGTCAGTTCCGGACGATCGGACTTGGACAGTTCTTCCGATACGAACTCGGATTTGAACGGGCCGGAGGCTGCGCCGATATCGTCCATTTCTGCAGCGCCACCATCACCGACCTTCTCAAAGGTCGTCGGGCGCACGGTGATGACTTTCTTGGCGTCAGAGGACTTCACCGTCATCATCGCATTGCCGGCGTAAACCGGACGCACAAACGTATCGGGTGCTTCAACCGCGGTGATGTCGGAGATCTGCATCACATCGAGCTTGGCAGCGACGCGCGGCATGAAGTTCTTGCCGGTCGTGGTCGCGGCGGCGAGCACAGCGTCGTACTCTTCCATCAGCGGCGTGACGAGCGCTTCCAGGGCCTCGGCCGTCGGCTTGGCAAAACCGTCAGCTTCCGCGTGCAGGACCTTGGCAACGCCGTCCAGCTTGGCAGCCGCATCGGCGACGGCCTGGGCGCCGGAGCCGGCCACGAGAACATGCACATCGCCACCCAGGCCCTTGGCCGCAGTGACGACGGCGCGTGTCGCGTCGTTCAGGGCAGCGTTATCGTGTTCGGCAATAACAAGAACAGCCATTAGATAACCCCCGCTTCGTCTTTGAGTTTCGCGACCAGCTCGGCCACGCTTTCAACCTTGATGCCGGCTTCGCGCTTCGGCGGCTCGGTCACCTTGAGGACTTCCAGGCGCGGAGCGGTGTCGACGCCGTAATCGGTCGGAGCCTTGGTGTCGATCGGCTTGCGCTTGGCTTTCATGATGTTCGGCAGGGACGCGTAGCGCGGCTCGTTCAGGCGCAGGTCCGTGGTGATCACGGCCGGCAACTGAAGGGCGACGGTCTGCAGGCCACCATCTACTTCGCGGGTGACATTGGCCTTGCCGTCTGCGATGGCGACTTCCGAGGCGAACGTGCCTTGCGGCCAGTCCAGCAGTGCCGCCAGCATCTGGCCGGTCTGGTTGCTGTCATCATCAATGGCCTGCTTGCCGAGCAGGACGATGTCCGGATTTTCCTCTTCGGTGATGGCCTTGAGGATCTTGGCGACGGCCAGCGGTTCTACCGTGTCGTCGGTCTGCACCAGGATGCCGCGGTCCGCGCCCATGGCGAGGGCGGTGCGGATGGTTTCCTGGGCCTGGGCCGGTCCAACGGACACGGCGATGATTTCGGTGGCGACGCCTTTTTCCTTCAAGCGGATCGCTTCT
>JAYZXG010000358.1:0-4962 GCA_036141435.1 Pseudomonadota bacterium
GACGTCGCCGCAGCGGAGATACTGGACGTGCTGCAGGCGCTTGAGCCGGCCGATACGGGTAACCTGTTCGATCACAAGGGAAAGCGGGTGGAGTTCTGACGGCGTAGGTGCGAGGCGGGCACCGCTTCGCGCACTCGCTTCGCTCGTATTCACGCTTGGGGTGGCTCGTCACCCGAAGCGCGAAGCGCGAAGGGTGGAGGCACCGCCCGGAATCGAACCGGGGTTCACGGATTTGCAATCCGCTGCGTAGCCACTCCGCCACGGTGCCGAAAATGCGAGGCGCGATCTATAGCCAACCCGGACGGGTGGGGCAATCGGTGACGACATTATCTACTGAAATTCGCGCCGTCTGCGCTGTTTTGCATTGTCGCGCAGCGTGATGCTTGCCCGCAAGGCGCGGCACAGGATATATCACGCCGCAACTTGCCTTCCCAATCGCTGAGGAGATCTCCGTGAGCGACTTCGACCTGGCCCGACAGCAAATGGTGGATTGCCAGATCCGCCCGTCCGATATCACCGACCGTCGCCTGCTGGGCGCTTTCGAGACGGTTCCGCGTCACGTCTTTACGCCGCGCTCCAAGCTGGCCACGGCCTATGCCGACGGCGAGGTGGCGACCAGCGAAACCCGTCGCATGATGCGTCCGCGCGACATGTCCAAGCTGATCCAGGCCGCCGATATCCAGGCCGATGAGATGGTGCTCGATATCGCCTGTGGCCGGGGCTACTCGACGGCGATCCTGGCCAAGCTGGCGGAAACGGTTGTCGGCCTGGATGATGACGAAGACGGCCAGGGCCGTGCAAGTGACCTGTTGTCCGAATGCGGTGCTGACAATGCCGTGGTAATCGCTGGTGACCCCAAGGCCGGCAAGGCGGACCAGGGTCCGTACAACGTGATTTTCGTCAATGGTGCTGTCGAAGAGGTCCCGCAGGCCTGGTTCGATCAGCTTGCTGACGGCGGTCGACTGGCTGTCGTGGTCCGCAAGGGCCCGGTAGGCAAGGCGACGATTTTCACGCGATCTGCTGCCGGTATCGGCGAGAAGGTCGTGTTCGATGCCTCGACATCGACGCTGCCAGGCTTTGAGCGCGCCGCGACGTTTTCGCTGTAATTCACAGCTGGGGACGCGACGGATGGCCGTCGCGCCCTACGTTCAAGCACGCGTTAGAAGAATTACCAAAATAAAAGAGTGAACGCTGTTCACTTCTGCTATTGGGTACCCTATATGGGCGTAAGGCTCGCGCTGGTTTCTGGCGCGGGTCACGCTATGATGGGCGCAGACACTTGCTGAGTCTGTTGCCGGAAAGAGGACAGAAGTATGGTTCGCATGTCTCGATGGGTCGCGGCCCTGACTGCCGGAGTATCCCTGTTGGCTGTTGCGGCGAATGCCCAGGCCCAGTCGCTGGAAGAAGCGCTGGCCCATGCCTACAACTCCAATCCGACGCTTCAGGCCGAGCGGGCACGATTGCGTGCAACCGACGAGAGCTGGGTCCAGGCGCGATCTGCGCGACTGCCGTCCATCTCTGCAGATGCCTCGATCTCCCGCAACAGCACCGAGAGCCGCAGTACTTTCGTGCTGGGCAATCAACAGGTGATTTCGGAATCCGAAACGGACTCCACCCCCAAGAACTATTCCATCACTGCGGTTCAATCGATCTATCGCGGCGGTCGCACCTCCGGACAGATCAATCAGGCCAGTGCCCAGGTCATGGCCGGCCGGGAAAGCCTGCGCGCGGTTGAGCAAGGCGTTCTGGTCGACGCCGTAACCGCCTTCATGGACGTTCGACGCGACATGGAGGTGGTCTCCATCCGTCGCAATAATGTCGACGTTCTGACCCAGCACCTGCAGGCGGCGCAGGATCGTTTCGAAGTCGGTGAGATCACCCGAACCGACGTGGCCCAGGCCGAGGCGCGCCTGTCGGGCGCCCAGGCCCAGCTGGCCGGCGCCCAGTCGCAGCTGTCTGTCAGCCGCGCCGCCTATGAGCGGGTCACGGGCGAGCCGGCGGCCACGCTGGAACAGCCGCCCGCGCTGCCGGATCTGCCGGACAACCTGGCGGATGCCGCGTCTGCAGCCTTCGACAACAGCCCGCAGCTGCGCGCCGCCCAGTATGGCGAAGAGGCTGCGCGCCACGGTATCGAGGTTGCGCGTGGCGCCATGCGCCCGGAAGTGTCCCTGCGCGCGTCGGCCTCGGCTGCGCGGGACAGCAGTTTCTCCGGCGATGAGCGCGACAGCACGTCCATCACCGGTACGATTTCCATGCCGATCTTCACCGGGGGTCTGAACCGCTCACGCGTTCGCGCTGCCGTCGCCTCGGAAGAGCAGGCGCGTTTCCAGGTCAATGAGGCCCGTCGCCAGGTGACCGAGGGCGTGACCAATGCCTGGACCGGCTATGTCGCCTCGCTGGCCGTGATCGAATCAAGCCGCCAGGCGGTGCTGGCCAATGAAATTGCACTCGATGGTGTGGAGCAAGAGGCCTATGTCGGCCTGCGCACGACCCTGGATGTGCTGGATGCCGAGCAGGAATTGCTGGAAAGCCGGCTGACGCTGGTCACATCCGAGCGTGACAGCTATGTCGCCGGCTACCGCCTGTTGCAGGCCATGGGCCTGCTGTCGGCAGACAGTCTGGGGCTGGGTGTTGAACTGTATGATCCCGCAGCTGTGGAAAACTCCCGCTCGCGCTTCAATAACTTTGACTTAACGCCCTGGAATTAGCCTTAAAGGCGAATCGCGGGGGTGGACATCCGCCGTCCGTCCCGGTTTATTCGCGTAAGACGAGAATTGCCGGACAAAGGATCCGCTTACATGGCCGATGCTGCTGAAAACGAACCGTCAATGGAAGAAATCCTCTCCTCGATCCGACGGATCATAAACGAGGACGAGGAAGAGGCTCCTGCTGCCGAAGCGGAAGCTGCCCCGGCGGAAGAAGAATCCAACTCCCAGGACGACATCGATTCGATGTTTGACGAGGCGCCTGCCGCTGAAGAAGAGCCGGCAGTCGAAGCTGAAGCGGAAGACGTGCTCGAGCTGACGGACATGGTCGCCGAGCCGGATACGGGTACGGATCCGATGGCGATGGACGATGATCTGATGATCGTCGATCGCGAAGAGGAAGAAGTTGCGCCCGAGCCGGTTGCCGAGCCGGAGCCGATTGTCGATTTCGACGCGGTCGAGGCCGAAGTTGCCGATGGAATCATGTCCGATGGGGCGGCTGCAGCGGCGATGGGCTCCTTCCACACGCTGGCCGACAGCATCCGCATTTCCGAGGAAGAGGGGCGCACACTGGAAGGTGTCGTCCGCGCTCTGCTTCGCCCGATGCTCAAGGAATGGCTCGATGCCAACCTGCCGAGCATTGTGGATGAAAAGGTACAGGCCGAGATCGACCGCGTCGCACGCCGTCGCTAACTCTTTCGTCGAACACTGAAATCATCTAAGGGCATCGACGAGACCGTCGGTGCCCTTTATTCATGCGCGGATCATGATGGAAAAGACATTCAACCCAGCCCAAGCCGAAACCCGTATCTATGATGCGTGGGAGCAGTCCGGAGCCTTCCAGCCCAAGGATGACCCGAACGCCAAGCCGTTCTGTATCGTCATCCCGCCGCCCAATGTGACGGGCCGTCTGCATATCGGTCACGCGCTCAACAACACGCTCCAGGACGTGCTGAGCCGCTACAAGCGCATGCTGGGTGACAGCGTGCTGTGGCAGCCGGGCACCGACCATGCGGGCATTGCCACGCAGATGGTGGTTGAACGCCAGCTGGCCGCCAACCAGGAACCGTCCCGCCGCGATATGGGCCGCGAGAAATTCGTGGAACGTGTCTGGGAGTGGAAGGAAGAATCCGGCGGCATGATCCTGCAACAGCTGCGCCGCCTGGGCGCCAGCTGTGACTGGTCGCGCGAGCGTTTTACCCTGGATGAGGGCCTGTCCGAGGCGGTGCTGAAAGTCTTCGTCGAGCTCTACAAGCAGGGCCTGATGTATCGCGGCAAGCGTCTGGTGAACTGGGATCCCAAGTTCGAGACGGCGATTTCCGACCTCGAGGTCGAGAATATCGAAGTCGACGGCCACATGTGGCACTTCAAATACCCGCTCGCCGGCGGCAAGACCTATACCTATGTGGAAAAGGACGAGGACGGGAATGTCACGCTCACCGAAGAGCGCGACTATATCTCCATCGCCACGACCCGCCCGGAAACCATGCTCGGCGACGGCGCGGTTGCCGTTCACCCTGATGATGAGCGTTATGCGCCGATCGTCGGTGAGCTGTGCGAAATCCCGGTGGGCCCCAAGGAGCATCGCCGCCTGATCCCGATCATCACGGACGAGTACCCGGACCCGGAATTTGGTTCCGGTGCGGTCAAGATCACCGGCGCCCATGATTTCAACGACTATGAAGTCGCCAAGCGTAACAACATCCCGCTCTATCGTCTGATGGATACCCAGGCCGCCATGCGCGCGGATGGTGCGTCCTATGACGAATGTGCAGCCAAGGCCCAGGCGATTGCCACGGGCGCAGACCTGCCGTCCGAGGCCGAGGTTGATGCGATCAACCTGGTGCCGGAAGACTATCGCGGTCTCGACCGGTTCGAGGCGCGCGAGAAAATCATTGCCGATATCACGGCGGAAGGTCTCGCTGTCATGGTGACGCCGGAAGCCAAGGATGGGGATGAGGAAGCACCTCAGCCCATCCCGCTGGTGGAAAACAAGAAAATCCAACAGCCTTTCGGTGACCGGTCCAATGTCGTTATCGAGCCGATGCTGACGGACCAGTGGTTCGCCAATGCCGGTGAGCTGGCCAAGGAAGCCATCGCCGCCGTCGAGGATGGCCGCACGACCTTCCACCCGAAAAACTGGGAAAAGACGTATTTTGAATGGATGCGCAACATCCAGCCCTGGTGTGTCTCCCGCCAGCTGTGGTGGGGGCACCAGATCCCGGCCTGGTATGATGACGACGGCAATGTCTATGTT
>JAYZXG010000359.1:0-6264 GCA_036141435.1 Pseudomonadota bacterium
AAACGCTGCGGCCATACAAGGGGCGTCGCGATTATGCCGGTGCCGCCGCGAATTTGATGACGGCCCAGGCCTCCGCCCGCCTCAGCGAGACCTACAGCGCCGACGAAATTCTCGAAGCCTTCGCGGCCGCGGCAGAGATCGATCCAGCCGCTCCGCTGCTCTATTGGCACGCCGGACGTTTTGCGGTCAGCCAGAATGATATCGAGACGGGCTGGCTGATGTTCGACCTCGCCTGCGCCCTGCCCTCAGCCACATCGGCCACACCGCGCCGCGAGACCGACGCCTTGGCAGAACGGCTGCGGAACATCTCGCCACGCTTCTTCGCGGCGGCTCAATAGCACCCATTTATCCACAGATTTTACGGCGCATTAACCGAGTCATTCCCCTGTCTAGACTCAGGATTTTGGGAAGCGCCTCGCGAATTCCTGATTTTCGTGTGGAAACACCAGATCTAGTGCCACCGCGCTTGGTTTACACAATATTAACCGGCCGATACCGTTTGGCTGGGCGACAGGAAAGCGATTCGAATGTCATCTGGGGGTCCCTGGAGCGTGAAAGGAATCGACCCGCGTGCAAGGGCGCGGGCGAAGACGGCTGCGCGCAAACAGGGCAAGACTCTCGGCGAATGGCTCAACAGCGTCATCCTTGATGACAGCGACCCCGCCTCAGCCCAGTGGGATGACGCGCTGGAAGCGTATCCAGGCTTTGACGCCGACGTCGCCAATGATGATGACCGCCTGTTGCGGGCGATGATCAATCGCCTTTCGGAACGCATCGAAAAAGCCGAACAGGCGTCCAGCTCGACCTTGTCGGAACTCGACAAGGCGATCACCCAGCTGGCCACCAATGTCGCCAAGGTCGCCCAGCGCCAGGGCGCCAAGCTGGACGAGACCGACAAGAGCATTGATACGGTCAATCGCAGCCAGGGTGAGATCGCCGAGCGGCTGCGCCAGCTCGAAGGCAAGATCGCCGAGACCGGCGGCAAGGACACCAAGGCGATCCACGCGACCGTGATGAAGCTGGCCCGCCGCCTGTACGAGCACGAGAACGACGTGTCCGCCCGCCTGCACGAGCAGGAACAGACCGGCGGCATTGCCGCGCGCGAGTTGATCGACGACACCAACAAGCGTGTCGACAAGCTGGAGTCGCGGGCTGACAATCTCAACGAATTCGCGCAACGCATCGAGAATTCCGAGCGCCGGACGCATGATACCGCGCGCACGCTGGAAACATCCTTTGCGCGTCTCGATGAACGCCTGCGCGCACTGGAAACCCGCAACACCAACGACAATGTCGAGCTGGAACGCCGTTTCGAACGCCTGCAGGACGATGTCGCCCGCATTGTGACCGATCTGCGCGACCAGGTTGGATCGACCACCGGGCGCGTGGACGAAGCCGACCGCCGCCAGGCTGACAGCATGGCGCGGCTGGGAGACGAGATCAGCCGGCTGGCCCAGGCGATCGATCAACGCCTGACCGAGAGCGAACGACGGGCCGAGGACGCCCGGCAGGACCGGCGCGCAGAAGAGACTCTCAATCACCGCATTGACGAGGTCCGGCAGGAAAACAGGGAATCCATGCGCCGCATGGCCGAGCAGGTCACGCGCCTGGGGCGTTCACTGGCCGACCGCATCCAGCGCTCCGAGGAGCGCTCGACCAAGGCCGTGGAGACCGTCACTGACCGCATGGCCGATGCGCTGGAGCGTATCGAGAGTGCGCGCCCGGATCGCGAAGCGGAGCTTGAAGATCGTCTGCGACAGTCCGAGGAACGCACGGCGTCCCGCATCGAGGACGCGCTGCAGGGCGTGCAGGACAAGCTTGCGGCTGTGCGCAGCGAGACCGAGGAGACACTGACCCCGGTCCAGCGCGCCATGACGGCCCTCGCCGACCGGCTGGAAGCCATCGAAAATCGCGACAAGCCGGAGGCAAGCGAGCCGAGCGAAGAGACATCGCCGGCTGCCGCTCAGCCCGAACGCACCGCACCGGTGATTGCTCGATCGGAAGACGCGGACCCGTTTGACTTCGATGCACCGCTCGGCCCACCGCCACAGGCAGAGGTCCCTGTCAGCAGTTTCGAGGCTGGCAAGACCGACCCGTTCCTGACAGACGAGCCCTTCGTTCCCAACGCACCGGTCCTGCGCGAGCCGCAGGCAGCGCCCGCGCGTGCGGCGAAACCGGCGGCTGCCGCACCGGAGGCACCGCGCGGCGAGACCCGTCGCCAGAAACGCCGCCGCCTGGCCGAGGAAAAAGCCCGGGGCAAGGGCGCTGCGCCTGCCCCCCAATCCGTCGCCGAGGTCGAGGCCGCCATCCTGCAGCCCGGCGCCCAGACCGCACAGCTGCAGCCGCGTCCCGCGCCCAAGGTTGGTGCAACGGCGGATGCCGATTTCCTGGCGGCCGCGCGCGAGACGACCCGTGCGACCGCCTATACGCCGTATGAGCGAGAGAACCGCCCGCTCAAATTCAGCCGCGCGACCCTGATCGCCATTCCGGTCATGGCCCTGATCGCCCTGGGCGGAGCGGGCGCCATCCTGATCCTCGGCGCGACCCAGGGAGAGGGCGAGCGCTCCATCGCCGAGACGCGCTCGGACAGCGCTTTCATCGCCCAGGTCGAGGCCGGCCTGACCGCAACGCCGCAATCGGCGGAGCGCGAAAACGCCCCGGCAGAACCGACGCAGGCGGACACGCCGCCGGCAACGCCGCCCCGCAATCAGGTCGCTGACAGCTCCGGCGCGATCACCCCGTCTGCCGAGCGGGCAAGCAACAGTGAAGCCGCCGCGCCGACAGGCACGACCTCAGAACCGGTCGATACCGCCGCGACAACCCGCGCGACCACAGACACATCCGCCCGTCCGACGCTGGAAAGCGCGGCGGCTGACGGCGATCCGATCGCCCGATACCAGCTCGGCATGCGACAGCTGGAAGCTGGGGACACGGCCTCGGGTGCCATTCTGCTTCGTCGTGCCGCGGAGCAGGGCGTGCCTGCCGCGCAGTACCGCTACGCCAAACTGCTGGAAACCGGCGAGGGCGTGGACATCGACCTCGAGGCGGCGCGCCGCTGGACCGAGCGTGCGGCCAATGCCGGGCATCGCCGGGCCATGCACAATCTCGCCGTGATGTATTACTACGGCTCTGGTGCACCGCGCGAATTTGAAACGGCAGCACGCTGGTTCCAGGAAGCCGCCCTGCTGGGTCTGTCCGACTCCCAGTTCAACCTCGCGCTTCTGTTCGAAAGCGGCCAGGGAGTTCCCTTGAGCCTTGCAGATGCCTATGCTTGGTACATGATTTCCGCCAATTCATCCGATCCCACTGCGCGCGAACGTGCGATCGCACTGGAGGAATTGCTGGAACCTGAAGCGCTCAACCAGGCCCGCCAGGTCGTGGCGAACTTCCAGCCTCGCCCGATCGATGCGCAGGCCAATGGCATCTACCAGGGACAGGCGTGGGATCGCACCCCGGTTGCCAGTGCAGCCGATATCGAGCGCGCGCAGGGCTTCCTGTCCGTGCTGGGCTATGGCCCGGGGCCGATTGACGGCGCCATCGGGCAACGCACGCGCGAGGCGATCATGGCCTTTGAAGCCGACCAGGGTCTGCCGCGGACCGGCCATGTGGACGACGTTCTGCTCGAACGCCTGTCCCGGGCTGTAGCGAACTAGAGGTCGAGGTGCAGATCTATCTGCCCATCGCCGAGATTTCAGTAAACATTTTCCTGCTGCTTGGACTGGGCGCCGGTGTGGGCTTCCTGTCCGGCATGTTCGGCGTCGGCGGAGGCTTCCTGATGACGCCCTTGCTGATGTTCATCGGCATACCGCCGGCCGTCGCGGTATCGACGGAAGCCAACCAGATCGTCGCGTCTTCCGCCTCCGGCGCACTGGCGCACTGGCGACGCAAGACCCTTGACCCCAAAATGGGGCTGTTGCTGCTGATCGGCGGCTCCGCCGGCTCGATCTTCGGGGTGCAATTGTTCTCCTTCCTGCGGGGACTTGGCCAGATCGATCTCATTATCTCGCTGAGTTATGTGAGCTTTCTGGGCATTATCGGCGGGCTGATGCTGATCGAGAGCGTGCGCGCCATCATGCGGCGTCGACACCCCGAACAGCGCCGAGAGGGCGGACGCACGGGTCATCGCAAGCGCGGATGGATCGACGCCCTGCCCTTCAAGATGCGTTTCCCGCGCTCCGGCCTCTACATCTCTGTCATCCCCCCCATCGCAATCGGGTTCTTCGTCGGCACCCTCGCCGCGATCATGGGTGTGGGCGGCGGCTTCGTCATGGTTCCAGCGATGATCTACATCCTGCGCATGCCGACGAGCGTCGTGGTCGGAACCTCGCTGTTCCAGATCCTGTTCGTCACGGCACTGACAACATTTCTGCAGGCCGCCCAGAACCAGACTGTGGACGTGGTGCTGGCGATGCTGCTGACCGTGGGCGGTGTTATCGGGGCGCAGTTTGGTGCGCGTGCCGGTCGTCATGTGAAGGGCGAGGAGCTGCGTGCTCTGCTGGCCTTCATGGTGCTTGCTGTCTGCCTCAAACTGGGTTGGGACCTGGTGATCACCCCGGCCGACATGTTTGTCGTCCTTCCGCATGGCGGGGAGGCGGCGCACTGATGCTGATCGCTCTTCTCGCAACCTTGCTGACCCAGCAGGCCGTCCCCCAGGAAGCGCCACAGATCATGGCGGCGCTGACCCATGAAACGGTTGAAATTCGTGAGGATTTCGCGGGCACCGAACTGATCCTCTACGGCGCGACGCGCGGCCTGACCATCCAAGACGAGATCGTGGTCGTCCTGCGCGGACCGGACCAGGACCTGCGGGTCATGCAGAAACAGCGCTCCTTCGGCATCTGGGTGAATGCCCAGGCCCAGGAATTCGATGCAGTCCCCGCCTACTATACCATCGCCAGCTCCCGACCGATCGAGGAAATCGCCTCCCAGGAAGCGCTGGTTCGCAATGGAATTGGCCTGGCCCAGCTGCTTGATGAATCGGCAAGCCAGACGGAGATGGATCTGTCTGACTATTTCGCGGCTGTTGAACGGGCCGGCGCACGCAATGCGCTCTACACCGCCGCTCCGCACGGGGTCGAAGTCCTGGACGGCGGGCTCTTCCGCGCCACGCTCGCCTTGCCGCCGCGCACACCGGTGGGCAATTACACCGCGGAAGTCTACCTGTTCCGCGAGGGGCGCCCGATCGCCAGCCGGTCGACCAGCATGCGCGTGGAAAAAGCCGGGATCGAGCGTGTGGTCTATGAATTCGCGCACGGCGCGCCCATTCTCTACGGACTGTTCTGTGTCGCCCTGGCGATGCTGGCCGGCTATGCCGCCGCCGCGCTGTTCGGGCGGCGCTGATTGCCCTCACCGAGGCGCGCCCTAGATCGTGGGCATGGCTCGCGATGTCACTCCCATTCCAAACGCTGCCCTGTTGCTGGGGCTGGCCGGCCTGATCCCCTTCTGGGGCGCTGTGCTCATGCTGGTCATCAGCACCGGACAGGACCGTTCACCCGCCACCGAGATGTGGTTGTTCACAATCTATTCCGGCCTGATCGCGACCTTCCTCGGTGGTGTCCGGTGGGGTGAAAGCATCGCGACCAAGGCCACGCCGGGACTGCGCACGCTCGGCCTGTCCATTGCCCCGAGCCTGGTCGCGCTGCTGGCCGTTTTCACCCACTGGTCCGGCCAGCCCGTTACCGCCTGGGGCCTGATGGCGCTGTGTTTTGGCGCATTGCTGATCTGGGACCGGCGCAGTGTTGAACGCCGTGATCTGCCGGTGTGGTATGGCCGCCTGCGGCTGGTTCTGACCACCGGCGTTGTACTGGCGCACCTGGCCATCAGCGTGGCTTACCTGGTCCTCGCCCGCTGACGATCGGGAACCAGCTGGCGCGCCGCGATGGCATGCACCCGCTCGCGACCGAGCACGAATACGCCGGGCACGGCTCCGAACACATCGACAATGGCCGGATCACAGACGTTCAGCCCGCCCGTATAGGCACCAAACGCCGGCATTATCAGGCGATTGCCGTTCGTTGCAAAAGCGAAACGACGCACTGAACGCCCCTGCCCGCGCACCTTGGCGCAGGGATGAAGGTGACCGCAGATCTCGCCGATGGCGGCGCCCGGAGCCGGCTCATGGCGCAGGCTCAGGCGCCCCAGCTCAAGTACATGCAAGACCTCGCCCCCCAGATCCGCTGGCGGTTCCGGGTCGTGGTTGCCCTCGATCCAGATCCAGCGCTCCCGTCGTGCGACCAGGTTGCGCAAGGTCTCGCGCTCAGCTGC
>JAYZXG010000360.1:0-3169 GCA_036141435.1 Pseudomonadota bacterium
GAAAAACTCTCGGATGCGGGCTTCCATCTCCGGCGGTGTGGTGTGTTCCACACCCGGCAGAACGAGCGAGTTGAAATCGCGCATGCCGAAGCCCGCATAGAGGTCGCGTACGACCGGCACCCGGCCCAAGGTTGATGCACCCAGTGTCGCATTGACCCATTGCGCCTGATCACAGGAATAGCTGTCCGAGCCATAGCCCTCACAGGTGAAAGGCGGCTCTCGCACGGAATCGTTTTCATCCGCGCCCCCCTGGTAGAGAAGGAATGGCGTATCCCGCAATGCCTCTGCATCGAGTGGGCGCCCGGTGATCATGTCGAGGTCTGCGATACCGACGGGAAAGCTCAGCGCCTCGCCCTCAAATTCGCTCACCGGCAGGATCGGCAATCCGCCCGCACCTCCGGCAGCAACGGCGCGCACGCGCTCGGGATGCAGGACAGCCATGCGGGTCACAAAATCCGCGGCGGCCGAAAACCCCCAGAACAGGGCATCCTCGCTGACCTCAAACCCGCTGGCGGCGAGCTTGTCCTGCGCATCGTCCAGCATGGCCAGCAATTGCAGGTCCGGGCGGGCATAGCGCGGATCCTCATGCAGCATTGCCGCACGCGTCATCGCATGGATGTACAGATTGCCGTCGGGGCCATCCACGAGCGGCCGTGGAAACACGGGGGTCAGCATCGGCGTACCGAGATGCCGGCCATAATCGATGAAGAGCTGCTCATTGCGGATCGCGGCCCAGTAGGCATGGGTCTCGAAGGGCGCCCCGGACAGCGCGTCATTATTGGGTTCAACCAGCACCGCACCGCCCGGCGCGACGACATCCGGGAGAAACAGGTAGTAGGGCCAGTGAAAACCGGCTTCGGGATTGGCGTCGATGCGATACATCGTGCGCGGAACAAGCGCCCCGCCATAGGTCTCGGCCGTGGGAGCCGGTCCGACAATTTCGCTGATATGGTCCGGTATGCGCGAATTCGGGTTCATGGACACGCGGGCGCGCGGGTCCACAGCCTCGTCGGACTGGGCCTGCGCCCCACCCTGTGCAACCAGCACAGTCAAAACGGCCATCACCAAGAATTTCATCAACTCATCCCCCCGGGGCATCGCGAATACGGCCCCGAATTACAGCAGGGCCCACGCGATGGCGAGGCAGGATCTTCCGCCGGAGGGGAGGAATATCGTTGCCGGCGTCCCCCCTTCGAGGCGCGGCGGCCGGGCCCGGTCGTAAACCGAACCCGGGAAAGGCTGCCTATTTCTTGGGTGCGGAGATATGGATCGGGTGGCCCAGCGCGGTCAGCGCCGATTCCAGGAAACCCTCGGTGAGGGTCGGGTGGACGTGGATCGTGTCGGCGATGTCTTCCAGCCGCGCGCCCATCTCGATGGCCAGCGCGAACTCGCCGGAGAGCTCCGACACATGCGTGCCCACGGCGTGGATGCCGAGGATGACATGATCGCTCTCACGCGCGGTGACGCGGACAAAACCGCCATCCGTGCCCGCTTCCATGGACAGGTAACGACCGGACGCCGCCAGCGGGAACTTGCCGGTGATGACCGCTTCGCCCTTGGCCTTGGCCTCGTCCGGGGTCAGGCCGACGCCGACCACTTCCGGCTCGGTGAAACAGACCGCCGCGATGGAGACCGGATCAAAGACCCGCTTGTGGCCCGCGATCAGCTCGGCGACCATTTCGCCCTGGGCCGTGGCCTTGTGTGCCAGCAGCGGTTCGCCGACGACATCACCGATCGCCCAGACATTGCGCATGCCGGTGCGGCACTGGTCATCAACCTGGATGAAACGACCATCGACCAGGTCCAGCCCCATATTCTCGACACCCCAGCCATCCAGGCAGGCCTTGCGTCCAACCGCGACCAGGATCTTGTCGGCTTCAATGCTCTGGGTCTCGCCCTTGGCGTCCTCGTATTCCAGAACCGCCATACCGTCCTTCTGCGTCATGCCCTTGGCCTTGCAGGAGAGGTTCACGGCGACCTTGTGCTTCTTCAGCCACATGGTGATCGGACGCGTGATTTCCTTGTCATAGAGCGGGAGGATGCCGTCAGAGGCCTCGATGAAGGTCACCTCGCTGCCCAGCTTGCGGAAGGCGATACCCAGCTCGAGACCGATATAGCCCGCACCAACGACAACCAGCTTCTCCGGCTTTTCGGAGAGGTCCAGCGCGTCGGTGGAGCCGATCACCTTGTCGCCAAACGGCAGGAAGGGCAGCTCGACCTCAACGGACCCCGTGGCCAGCACGACATGCTCGGCCGTGATCTCGACCTCGCCCTCATCGGTGTCGACGACACAGGTCTTGGCGTCCTTGAACCTGGCCCAGCCGGAAATGTGTTCAACGCCCGCAGCCTTGATCAACTGGCCCACACCACCGGTCAGCTTGGAGACGATGCCGTCCTTCCAGCCCACCAGCTTGCCCATGTCCAGCTTCGGCGCTTCGGCCAGCGAGATACCGAGCTCGTCCGTCTCGGCGTGCTTGGACATTTCCTCGTACTTGGTCGCGGCATGGATCATCGCCTTGGAGGGGATACAGCCACGATTGAGACAGGTTCCGCCCAGACCGTGCTTGTCCACGATGATCGTGTCCAGACCCAGCTGGCCCGCACGAATAGCCGCCGGATATCCACCCGGACCACCACCAATGATGAGAACCTGGCACGAACGTGTCTGCATGGGGATGCTCCTTGGAATAAATGGCTGCGAAACCAATGAGGATTTGCGAGGCATTTAGCGTCTTGCGACGCAAAGGGAAAGAGCTGCGTCAGGAAGCGCGGTTTTTCGACATAAATTGCCGCGCGAACGAGGCCGCAACAGAGCCTGCCGTGAGAACGCCCAGACTGCCGAAGATGATCAGCGGAAGATCGAGCGGATCGACCCCCAGACGGCCATAATTGAACATCAGCGCAAACACGCCGACGCCCCACACGGCGACCACACTGACCCACTGATCCCAGATCTGTTTGAGCATCTGCCTCTCCCTGCGCTGACAGGACACCGGCTCTGCCCGGGGGTCAAGTCGATAGGGAGGCGAACTGCACATTTGGATATTGTATCCAATTTGTCGTTCTGGCATGAAGGGCCAGCAGTCAGGAGCAGCGACATGATCATCGGCACACATCTCATCGCGGGCGAATGGGTCGACAGCGGTCACGTGTTCCGCTCCAGCCCGTT
>JAYZXG010000361.1:0-3545 GCA_036141435.1 Pseudomonadota bacterium
CGCGTATTCGCGCTGACGGCGTGGCAGGGTCGAGGGGTCCGGCGTCACGGTCGATTGCGGCACGCCATCGACACGCTGAAGATTGTATTCGCGCTGGGTGATGGTGCGGCTCTCGTCAGCTAGCCGTTCGCCTTGGGGCAAAGTGACACGAAAGAGAAGCGAGTCCGGCGCTTGCCTCGGAACGGCCAGCAGAACCCAGCCATCCTGATCAGCCGTTCCCGCCACATCGCCGAGCTGAGCTTCCGTACCGGGCACATACCGGCAAGCCAGGATTCCGCCTTCGATATATTCGCCTGAACAGCCCATTGGGATGAAAGGTCCAACCCTTGTAACCGTCGGCACTTCGCTCTCCGCGATCAGATCGCCGATCGGGTCCGCGTCCTGGGCCAGCACGGCCAGAGAAAGCAGCACGCTGATCATTTGCCCGGCACCGCGTTGAGCTCGCGCCAGCGCGCCGTGGCGATGATGGAGTCCTTGTAGGCTTCCTGCTCGTCCACATTCCAATAGCGCAGATCGGCCAGCGGGATATTGTCACCGCTGACAGCGCATTTCACGAAAGCGCCCGGCTTGAGAATGATGAAATCGCTGTCGCCATACTCAAGGATGGCTTCGCCCTGGAATTCGGCATCAAAGGAATTATCGGTCATATCGACTTTCTAACACGGCCCCCGGTGAACCGGGAGTGAGCTTATCAGAATAATGTACCCTGGCCTTCCGGCGTCGGCTTGGCCTTCCTGGGCTTGGGTTTCGGCTTTTTTATTGCCGGTGCGGATTGCGGTGGCGGTGTTTCGCTCGTAGTTCCGTCGACCACGGCATGACGGCGCGCATCGGCAAACTCCAGATCGATCATCTCGCCGGATTTGAGGTCTGCTCCCTGGCGCACCAGCTTGCCATCGGCATTGTAGACCAGCGCAAACCCGCGCGAGAGCACGGACTGGTGGCTGAGCGAATTGAGCCGCGCGCCCCAGCTGTCCAGCCGCTGGCGCTGATCGCGCAATTGCCGCTGCATGGCGGGTTCGAGACGCCGAGCCCAGTCATTGATCCGTTCGCGGCGCTGGCCGATATCACGCGACAAGGCGCCGGGCTTCAGCCCCGCGCTGATGACCAGAAGGCGCGAGCGCTTTTCCGCCGTGGCATTGAGCAGCGCGCCGTCGAGCTGGTCGGCGACCATGTCGAACCGCTGACGCTTGAGCTCCAGCAGCGCATTCGGCCTGGGCAGCGCCCGCGCAGCAGACCGCAGATCGGTGCGTCGACGCTCGATCAGACGCGAGAGCGCACCAACGAGGCGGCCGCTCAGCGTATCCAGGCGCGCCTTGAGCTCGGCCCGCACCGGCACCGCCATCTCAGCAGCGCCCGTCGGCGTCGGCGCCCGCTTGTCGGAGGCATAATCAATCAGCGTGGTATCGGTCTCGTGTCCCACCGCCGAAATCAGCGGGATATCGCTGTCAGCGGCCGCGCGGACCACGGCTTCCTCGTTGAAGCCCCACAAGTCCTCAATGGAACCACCGCCCCGGGCAACAATGAGCACATCCGGGCGCGGCACAGGTCCACCCGGCTCGATCGCGTTGAAACCGCGAATGGCCTCGGACACCTGTTTCGCGGCCCCCTCGCCCTGCACCAGTACCGGCCAGAGCAGGACATGACGCGGGAAACGATCTTCAAGGCGATGCAGGATGTCGCGGATCACCGCCCCGGTCGGCGAGGTCACAACACCGATCGTGCGCGGCAGGAAGGGAATGGCCTTCTTGCGGTCCGGGGAGAACAATCCCTCGGCGGCCAGTTGCTTCTTGCGCTCTTCCAGCAGCGCCATCAGCGCACCGGCGCCGGCCGGCTCCATGGTCTCGACGATCAGCTGGTATTGCGAACGCCCCGGATAGGTCGACATGCGACCTTCGATGATGACTTCCAGGCCCTCTTCGGGGCGGAAGCGGAACCGCGCCGCCGTACCCTTCCAGGCGATGGAATTGATGACGGCGCGCTCATCCTTGATGTCGAAATAGACATGGCCGGACTTGGCCACGACCACGCGCCCCAGCTCGCCGCGGACGCGGACATGGCCAAAGGCATCCTCAACGGTGCGCTTCAGCGAGCCCGCCAGTTCGGATACGGAGAATTCGTGGATATTGCCGCTCGTTTCAGACATTGGAATCTAGGTATTCCGGATCGTCCGGATCTGCAACGGCAAGTGAGACTCAACAAGGGCCCGGCTTTGAGCTAGTGACGGGCGAACAAGTGACTGGCCTAACAGCGAGCGAGGCATGCCATGAAGATTCTTGTTGTCGGTTCCGGTGGACGAGAGCACGCCCTCGTCTGGAAAATCGCCAAGAGCGACAAGGCCACCCAGATCCTCGCAGCCCCCGGCAGCGCAGCCATTGCCGCGCTGGCGACCTGTCACGACATCCCGGTCTCTGATCTTGAGGGTCTGACCGATCTGGCCAAGACCGAGGCGGTCGACCTGGTCGTGGTCGGACCGGAAAACCCGCTGTGCGATGGCCTGGCGGACAAGCTGCGCGATGCTGGAATCGCCGTTTTCGGACCGTCCAAGGCGGCCTCCATGCTGGAAACCTCCAAGGCCTTCGCCAAGGATTTCTATGCCCGCCACAACGTGCCGACCGCGCGCTACGGCATTTTCTCCGACGCGGCGGAGGCCAAGGCCTTTCTGGACCAGTTCACACCGCCCTATGTGCTCAAGGCTGACGGTCTGGCGGCCGGCAAGGGCGTGGTCATCCCGACCACCCGCGAGGAAGCCGAGGCCGAGATCGATGACTTCCTCTCCGGCAAGTTCGGCGATGCCTCCAAGACGCTGGTGATCGAGGAATTCATGCAGGGCGAGGAAGTCTCCATCTTCGCGCTCAGCGACGGCAAGACGGTGATGTTCTGCGGCGCGGCACAGGATCACAAGCGCGTCGGCGAAGGCGATACCGGCCTGAACACCGGTGGCATGGGCGCCTACAGCCCTGCCCCGATCGCCACTGATGAGCTGATCGAAACCGCCATGCGTACGATTATCGAACCGGTCGCCCAGGGTCTGGCCAGCGAAGACGCACCTTTCCAGGGCGTTCTCTTTGCCGGCCTGATGGTCACGGATGAGGGCCCCAAGACAGTCGAATTCAACATCCGCTTCGGCGATCCGGAATGCCAGGTGCTGATGAGCCGGATCGACAGCGACCTCCTGCCCTATCTGGTCGCCTGCGCGAACGGTACGCTGGCGGACATGCCGCCCCTTGCCTGGTCGGATCGCCCCGCGATCACCGTCGTGATGGCGGCCAACGGATATCCGGGCTCCTATAAAAAGGGCACGGTCATCAACGGCGTTGACGAGGCCAATGCCATGCAGGGTGTCACCGTGTTCGAGGCGGGAACTGCGCGCGATGGCGCTGGCAATCGCACAGCCGCGGGTGGGCGCGTTTTGAACGTCACCGCCACTGGCGAAAACCTGCATTATGCGGTCGACCGGGCCTATGCCGGTGTCGACACGATCGACTGGCCGGAGGGCTTCTGCCGCCGGGATATTGCCTGGCGCGCACTCAAGCGGCACTGATCCC
>JAYZXG010000362.1:0-3894 GCA_036141435.1 Pseudomonadota bacterium
CCGGCATGGTCCAGCGCCTTGCGGGCTGCGGCTTCCGCGAGGTCAGCCGTCGTCTCGCCCTCGGCGGCGATATGACGCTGGCGGATGCCTGTGCGTTCGCGGATCCATTCATCGCTGGTATCGACCAGGGCGGACATTTCCTCATTGGTGAGGATACGGGCCGGCAAATGAGATCCGACACCCGCAATACGCGACACTCGCTCGTCCATTACTCAGCCACTTTTTCCTGCTCGCCATAGTCCATGAACTTGTCGAGCATGCGCCGCAATTCCGGCATGAAATTACTCTGGGCCATGGCGTATCCCAGGCCGAGCGCAGAGGCGAAACCCTCATCATCGGCACCGCCATGGCTCTTGACCACAACCCCTTTGAGGCCCAGCAGAACGCCGCCATTGATATAGCGCGGATCCATGCGCTGACGCAGGCGATCCAGCGCACCGAGCGACAACAGGCCGGCGGCCAGCTTGGCGATGAAGGAGCTCGTCAGGGCTTCGCGCACCCAACCTGCTACAAGGCGCGCGGTTCCTTCCGCGGTTTTCAACGCAATATTGCCGGTGAAGCCGTCGGTGACGACGACATCGATCTTGCCCGCGCTGATATCATTGCCTTCGATAAAGCCGCGATAGTCGAGTTCGAGGCCGGAATTGCGAATGAGGCCGTCCGCTTCGCGCACGGTGTCATTTCCCTTGAGCTCTTCCTGGCCGACATTGAGCAGGCCGACCGTCGGCTTGCTCTCACCGAAGACCGCGCGATGAAACGCCTCGCCCATGATCGCGAACTCGACGAGCTGGGTTGCTCCACACTGCACGTTCGCGCCGACATCGAGCACGACCGTGTGCCCCTTCGGCGTGGGCCAGTTGGCCGAGATCGCCGGACGGTGAACCCCTTTTTTCATGCGCAGGATAACCTTGGAGATCGCCATCAGCGCACCGGTGTTACCGGAGGAGACGATCGCATCCGCCTCACCGGATTTGACACTCTGGATGGCGTTCCACATGGACGAGCCACGGGCGCGTCGAACCGCCTCGCTGGGCTTGTCGGTCATCTGAACCTGGGTTTCGGAATGGCGGAGCTCGCACACGGCGGCCACCTCCGGATATTCATCCAGCAACGGCTTGAGCTCGTCCTCATGCCCGTGAAGCAGATATCGTGTTTCCCGATCCGGCCAGCGCTTGAGCGCCTGGCCGATACCTTCAACAACTGCGCGCGGGCCGAGATCGCCCCCCATCGCGTCTACCGAGATCGTAGGAATTCCAGTCATGCAGGAAGGTCGTGTCCCCTTGCGACGGCCCGAACCGCCAAATTCCAGCGGAACTTATCGGACCCCCGTGGAGATGCAAGACAGGATAACGGTCACGCCACCCGGGCAAAATCCGGTGCGCCGGTTTCCGCAAGCGTCAACGCGCCTTGTGCATCAAGCTTTTCCGCACTTGCCCGGACGTAGGCCGAGAGTTCGCCAGACGCTGCATTTGGAGCCTCCGACGCAAAAATATTGCGAGCGATTGCAGCATCGAGCACCGCGATGTCGTCATCCTTCAAGGCCTCATCATAGGCGCTGGCGCGGCCATAGAAGCCCTCCGCCATGAAGCGGATTTTCTTTCCAACGCCGGAATCACCCACACCCATTTCGCGCATCGCGGCGTCAAAATCGTCAAACATCGCGTCGAACAGGGCCTGGGAGAGCGCCTGATGGCCGACGTCATCGCTGGCCTGCAGGACCCGGATCACCAGGGAGGTGTGCAGGACCACAAGCTCGAACCGTCCCTCGAGCGTGTCGGGAACCCGCCCCTCGCCGTAGAGCCCCGGCTGGCGAGCCGCGTCCAGCACACCTTCATAGAGTTCGCGAGCGCGGAGCTTTTCAGGGCTTTTTTTGAACAATCCGAACAACATGCAATCGGTGCTCCTCAATCTTTGCACTTGAGGCTAAGCTGCAAGCCGGGTAGGTCAATACGGCAAGTACAGGCCGGGCCGCCCCCGGAGGAGTTTATTTATGCACCGCAGTGTTCGTTTTTCTGCTGTTCTCATCGTCTGCTCGCTGGCCATGGCCGCGTGCAATCCGACCCTGCGTTCGCACGGTCATCGTTACGGCATTGATGAAGAGCCGAATGTCGTGGTCGCTGAAGACACGCAACAGACTGTCCTGCAGCGTTTCGGCAACCCGTCCACGCGGGGCACGTTCCAGGACGACACGTGGTATTATATCTCCGCAACGCGCGAGAGCCTGGCCTATCTTCGCCCGTCCACGCGCGATCGTCGGATCATCGCGATCACCTTCGACGCGGACGGCGTCGTTGCGGCGGTCAACGAGTATGGCCTGGATGATGGACGCGTTGTGGCCTACTCCGACACCGAGACCCCGACTCGGGGTCGCCAGCTGTCGGTCCTGGAGCAATTGCTGGGCAATGTCGGCTCCCTTCCGAACGAGCAATTCGGTGGCGAGCAGAACCTGCCGGGCGGCGCCGGCGGACCGCGTCGCGACCAGTAATCCGGTTTTCAACCGCATCAACAAACCCCGGCCTCTGGTCGGGGTTTTGTGATTCTGGCAGCATGTCCGTGAAAGCGGGAGATCAGCCATGAACTGGGATGCTCTGGATTATATGGTCGCACTGGCCTTGCTCAGCGCAAGTGCAGCCGCCTATTGGATCGCGACGCGTCCCGCTCGTTCCGTGTGGCACCACCTCGCCGTCATGATCGGCGCCGGCGGCGCGCTGCTGCTGCTGTGGATGCAGTTGGCCGTCGGGCTGGTGGGCGACGGCGATCATCCGATCAACCAGGCCATGGGGCTGGTCCTCGTTGTCAGTGCAATCGGCGCCCTGCTCTCGCGGTTTCGCGCGAGCGGCATGCGCACGACCCTGCTCGTGGCAGCCGGGACCCAGATGGTGCTGGGCGCTCTCGGCTTTATCTTGCTGCCCGCGATGTATTTCAGCGACATCTTCCTGGTCACGGCCTTTTTCTCCGGGCTGTGGACCGCGTCCGCCTTTCTGTTTCACCTGGCCTGTCTGAAAGAATTGCGCCCATGAGAAAAGCCCCGGCCAGATGACCGGGGCTTTCCAGTTCGATCGATCAGGACCGCCTAGCCGGCCAGGAAGGCCAGCAGCAGCAGCGCCACGATATTCGTGATCTTGATCATCGGGTTCACAGCCGGACCGGCCGTGTCCTTGTACGGGTCACCGACGGTGTCACCGGTTACAGAAGCCTTGTGAGCCTCCGAACCCTTGCCACCATGATTGCCGTCCTCGATATACTTCTTGGCATTGTCCCACGCACCGCCACCGACGGTCATGGAAACAGCCACGAAGAGACCGTTGACGATCACACCGAGCAGCATGGCACCAACAGCGGCCAGAGCCTGCTCCTGGCCCGCGAGGGCATCGATTGCGAAGTAAAGCACAATCGGAGACAGGACCGGCAGAAGAGACGGGACAATCATCTCGCGGATCGCGGCCTTGGTCAGGATATCAACAGCGCGGCCGTAATCCGGCTTTGCCTTGAATTCCATGATGCCCGGGATCTCCTTGAACTGACGGCGAACCTCCGCGACAACCGCCGTCGCAGCGCGACCCACAGCCATCATGGACATGCCACCGAACAGGTAAGGCAGAAGACCACCAAAGAGCAGGCCGACAATCACGTACGGATTCTCCAGCGAGAAGTCCGGCTGAACGTGCAGCAGGTGCTCCACATCCGTCGTGTATGCGGCGAACAGCACCAGGGCACCCAGACCGGCAGAACCGATGGCATAACCCTTGGTGACAGCCTTGGTCGTGTTGCCGACCGCGTCCAGCGTATCCGTGGTGTCACGAACGCTTTCATCCAGGCCCGCCATTTCAGCAATACCACCAGCATTGTCGGTGACCGGCCCGAAGGCATCGAGCGCAACGATCAGACCGGCCA
>JAYZXG010000363.1:0-2580 GCA_036141435.1 Pseudomonadota bacterium
GGCGGATATGATGAATTCGAAAAGGCCCTGCGGGAAAAACAACGCCTGCAGATGAAGCTGGTGGAAAAGCAGGAAGCCCAGCGCCGCCATCTCCAGGCGTTCGTTGATCGCTTCAAGGCCAAGGCGTCCAAGGCCAAGCAGGCACAATCGCGCGTGAAGATGCTCGAGCGCATGCAGCCCATTGCGACGATCGTCGATGATCCGGTTGCCCCGTTTGAATTCCCCAACCCCCAGCGTCGCATGGCGCCGCCGATCATCCGCATGCTGGACCTCAAGGCCGGCTATGAACCGGGCAAGCACATCCTGCGTGACGTGAACCTCAATATCGATCCTGACGACCGGATCGGCATTCTCGGCCGCAATGGCGCGGGCAAGTCGACCATGGCGAAACTGCTCTGTGACAAGCTCGACCCGCAAGATGGTTTCCTGCGCAAACACAAAAAGCTTCAGATCGCCTATTTCGCCCAGCACCAGATCGACATGCTCTCTCCCGAGGTGTCTGCCTACCAGCACGTCGTCGAGCGCATGGAGGATGCCACCGAAGCACAGCGGCGCGCCCGCTTGGCAACATTTGGCCTGCCGGGTGACCGCCAGGAAACGCCGGCCAAATCCCTGTCAGGTGGCGAGAAGGCGCGTTTGCTGTTCAACCTGATCACATTTGACGGCCCGCACCTCTTGATTCTCGACGAGCCTACCAACCATCTGGACATGGACAGTCGTGCGGAATTGATCAATGCGATCAACAATTACGAAGGTGCCGTCGTATTGATCTCCCACGACCGGTATCTGATCGAAGCGTGCGTCGATCGCTTGTGGCTCGTCGGCGACGGAACGGTCCAGCCCTACAATGAGGATATCGAGACCTATCGCCAGTCCCTGCTGGGCCGGGGTCCCAAGGAACCGACAGCCGGCAAATCCATTGCCACGGATGAAAAATCCGTCGCGCGCCGATCGGCAGCGGAACAACGCAAGCGGCTCAAGCCCCTGCGCGATGAAATCGCCCGCTGGGAAAAGGAAAGCGACCGCCTTCGCGGGGTGCTCGACGTCATCGACAAGGGGCTGGCCACACCGGGCCTGTACGAGAAAGACCCGCAGACGGCGACGGACCTCCAGATCAAACGTGCCAAGGCGGTCGAGCTGCTCGATGCTGCCGAGACACGGTGGCTGGAAGCAGAAGAGAAGCTGGAAGCCGCTCAGGCGGACTGACCGCCTAACCGCAGGTGATGCTCTCGATCCGGTCGCGACGGTCGATGCGGATGGTCAGACGCTCGGCGCGGTATTCCATCGTTGTGACCGTATCCGGTCCCAACACCCGGAAATTCGCTGGCAGGACATCGCGGGAGACTGTCGTACGCTGTCGGCCGACATACTGCTGCAAGTTCTCCATGCCGCAATTGCCAGTAATCGGGCGCTGTACATTCGACGATCCCAATTCCTGCACAGGCATCATCGGCGGCAAGGCATCGGCCGCCTGAGGCTGTCGCGCCGGTTCACTGCCCGAGGCAAAACATCCGGATAGAAACACTACTGACGCCAGAACCAGAACACGCATATCGCTCTCACCCGCACACAATACGGCGCCAGACTAGCGACGACGTCGTGAAGCTCAAGCAGCAAATTGGGGGTGTCAGGCCTTCTTTTCCCAGCGGCCGGCTTCCGACTGGCGCCAATAAGAGACGTTCGCCCCTGCGCCACTGGCCGTCTTCCACAGCGCTCGGGCTGCCACGACAGCGCTTTCGTCATTGCCGTCAAACATCACGATTGTGCGTTCGAACGCCTTGAAATCGCCCGGCTCGGCCCGGTCCAGCAAAAACAGGCACTGCGCGCCATTGGGATTGTCGTCCGCAAGGGTCAGCAGCACGGGCTGGCGTTCAGCATGCGCATCGTCCGCCAGGCCATGCGGAGTGAAGCTCTCTTCCCGCCAGGTCCACAACAAGGCATCCAATGCCTTGAGCCGCGTCTCATCGGTCGACTTGATCAGCGCGCGCCAGCCCCGCGCGATGGTCTTTTCCACCAACTCCGGCAACACCTCTTCCACACTCGATCTCTCGAGATGGTAGAACCAGAGTTCGCCGGCTTGATCGGATGAGGACATGACAAAAAGGGCGGCCGAAGCCGCCCTCTCCCGATAAGGCCCTAGCCTTCGTAGTTATCGCGCACGAAACGGTCGAGGATGCGAACCCCCCAGCCCGTGCCCCAGCTCGGCTGGCGCGGATCGTCCTTCATGCCACCCATGGCCGTACCGGCGATATCGATGTGACACCACGGACGCTCATTGACGAAGCATTTGAGGAATTCAGCCGCCGAGATCGATCCAGCCAGGCGCCCTTCACCCACATTCTTGATATCAGCGTTCTTGGTCTCGATGTGCTTTTCATAGTCCGCACCCAGCGGCATGCGCCAGACCGGCTCATCGGACGCATTACCCGCGGCGAAGAGCTGCTCGGCAATGGTGTCGTCATTCGAGAAGATACCGGCACGGCTGTTGCCGAGGGCGATCAGCATGGCACCGGTCAGCGTCGCCAGATCAATAATCAGTTTCGGCTCGAAGCGGCCCTGCGCGTACCAGAGCACATCACC
>JAYZXG010000364.1:0-2941 GCA_036141435.1 Pseudomonadota bacterium
ATATCCGCGAACTGGTTCGCCCGATCGTCGCGGACGTCCTGCCCGAGGGCTGGTGCCCGCCGGAAGCGGAATTCTACGTCAATCCGACCGGTAATTTTGTCATCGGCGGTCCTGATGGCGATGCCGGACTGACCGGACGTAAGATCATTGTCGACACCTATGGCGGTGCCGCGCCACACGGTGGCGGTGCGTTTTCCGGCAAGGACCCGACCAAGGTCGACCGCTCCGCAGCCTATGCCTGCCGTTGGCTGGCCAAGAACGTCGTCGCCGCCGGCCTGTCAAAGAAGTGCACCATCCAGGTCTCCTACGCGATCGGCGTCGCCAAGCCGCTGTCGCTTTATGTCGACCTGCACGGCACGGGAAATATCGCCGAAGCCAAGCTCGAGGACGCGCTGATGCAGATCGCCGATCTCTCTCCGCGCGGCATCCGCACACGCCTGCAGCTCAATCGCCCGATCTACGCCCGCACTGCGGCCTATGGCCATTTCGGCCGGACGCCGGACACCGACGGCGGCTTCTCCTGGGAGAAGACAGATCTCGTGGATGAGCTGAAATCACTCGTCTAAGCCAACAAAAAACCAGGGGCCGGTTATCCGGCCCCTTGCACATACACAGACCGCAAGAAGGATCGTAAGATCATGACGGAATCCGCCAACAAACCGTACGTCGTCAAGGACATCTCTCTCGCCAAATGGGGCCGCACCGAGCTCGACATGGCCGAGATCGAAATGCCGGGCCTGATGGCTCTGCGTGAAGAATACAAGGAAGCCCAGCCGCTCAAGGGCGCGCGCATCGCCGGCTCCCTGCACATGACCATCCAGACCGCCGTCCTGATCGAGACACTGACCGCCCTGGGCGCAGAAGTCCGCTGGGCGTCGTGCAATATCTTTTCGACCCAGGACCAGGCCGCAGCCGCGATCGCCGAAACCGGCGTTCCGGTCTTCGCGACCAAGGGCGAGACGCTGGAAGAGTACTGGGACTACGCCGACGCGATTTTCCACTGGGCTGACGGCGAGACCGCCAACATGATCCTGGACGATGGCGGCGACGCGACCCTCTATCTGATCCTGGGTGAGAAGGCCGAGAATGATCCGTCCATCCTCGACCACCCCAAGTCGGAAGAGGAAACCGCCCTCTACGCCCAGATCAACAAGCGTATCGCCGCGACACGGGGTTGGTTCGCCAAGGCCACGGCGGCCATCACGGGTGTGTCGGAACAAACCACGACCGGCGTCATGCGTCTTTACCAGATGCAAAAGCGCGGCGAGCTGCCCTTCCCGGCCATCAACGTCAATGACAGCGTCACCAAGTCCAAGTTCGACAACCGCTATGGCTGTCGCGAGAGCCTGGTCGACGCCATCCGTCGGGGTACCGATGTCATGATGTCCGGCAAGAAAGCTCTCGTGCTCGGCTATGGCGACGTCGGCAAGGGCTCGGCAGAGTCGCTCGCAGGTGCGGGTGCCCGCGTCTATGTGACCGAAGTCGACCCGATCTGTGCCCTGCAGGCCTGCATGGACGGCTTCGAAGTCGTACGCATCGAGGATGTTGTCGATGAGATGGACATCTTCGTCACGGCGACCGGCAACAAGGACATCATCACCGTGGACCACATGCGTGGCATGAAGGACATGGCGATCGTCTGCAATATCGGTCACTTCGACAATGAGATTCAGGTCGAGAGCCTGAAGAACTACCAGTGGACGAATGTGAAGCCGCAGGTCGACCTGGTGAACTTCCCGGAAGGTCACCGCATCATCCTGCTGTCCGAAGGCCGGCTGGTGAACCTCGGCAATGCGACGGGCCATCCGAGCTTCGTGATGTCCTCCTCCTTCACCAACCAGACCCTGGCCCAGATCGAGCTGTGGACGGATGGGGAGAAATACGACAACGAGGTCTACATCCTGCCGAAACATCTCGACGAGAAAGTCGCCGCCCTGCACCTCGACAAGCTGGGCGCCAAACTGACCGTGCTCTCCGAAGAGCAGGCCGACTATATCGGCGTCCCGCAGAATGGACCGTTCAAAGCGGAGCATTACCGCTACTAGCTTCCTGACCGGAAACAGAAAACGCCCCGTCCTCGACGGGGCGTTTTTCTTTGGCAGATACAGTAGGGTCAGCCTGGCTGAACGCCCTCGCGGATCCAGCGACGCGCTTCGTCAAGTTCCGCAAAACCCATGACTTTCGCGCCGTGGCCGTGCGCCACTGTCGTTACGACCATGCTGATCACCTCCTGTGCCTCGGGCACAGCGACGAACGCAAGCCGGCATCCAGGTTTCAGCTCTTCGATAAGCCCGCTCACATTGTCGATGATGTCGACAGGGGCAGCGACGATTTCAGAGTCCAGGATATTGATCAGCGCTCCGCGCGTACGATTGGCATTGGCAACACGGGCCAATTCCTGTCGTGACTCATGAATTTCCTGCAGATCGACTTTTTCATGGTGTGTCAGCTCGGCCGACTGATGCGCGCTTTGATATGCAACTGTGTAAGTCATTCCCGCCCGCCTGTTACTCCCCGTGATTACAGGGGCTTCCTGTTTAAAAACATTAAAGCCGGACGACACCCGGCCACACTCGCTGTGGCGCCTGTCGGAAGCGTAACACATGTGTGTCAGTTACGTGAATATCAGAAATGGAATTCGCCCCTCAGGCGAACAAGACGTAATCCATCCGCTGGTCATGGGGACCACTCGGCACCCGCGCGACGCGTTGCGCGTCATATCCCACGCCAATCAGAACCGGCCGGCGGGTCTGGCCCAGGTGCGCAATCGTCCGGTCGTAATACCCCCCGCCATATCCGAGACGTCCACCGTCGCGGTCGAACGCCAGCCCGGGTACCAACAGGGCATCCGGCACAAGCCGGGGCGCATCCTCCGGCGCCACCGGTATATCGTAATGCGCAAGCTCGACGGCTTGCCCCGGACTCCAGCGCTGGAACTCCA
>JAYZXG010000365.1:0-5021 GCA_036141435.1 Pseudomonadota bacterium
CCGAGCCCCGTGCTGGCCGACCAGCCGCCCAGGGAGAGGCGGCGCTGCTTGATGCTGAGCGGGAAACTCACGGCAAAGCGCCCCAGCACATAGGTCATCGGAAAGACCATCAACACGAGGGCGAGCAGGCCGAGAACGGCAGTCAGGACACCGTCCATTGGTCCCGATCCGCCCATGGTGAGCAAGCCGAGCACAAAGCCCACGATCAGAGTGACCAGCATGACGCCCAGCAGGCTCACAATGCCGACCGCGACGAACACCACTACGAGGAGCACGAAACGCGCTTCATCAGCCCCCAGCTGGAAGGGCAGCCACGGCTTGGGATCTTCGCGCAGCATCACGCGATAAATCCCGCAATAGTAGATTGAATTTGCGAGTATACTGACAATCAGGGTCGTCCCGACCATCGACAGATAGGGGCCATAATCACCGACCGACAAGCCGAGTGACGCCTCCATGTAGCCTGTCGTCCAGGCAATCCCACTGGGGCTCTGCGCCCAGGCGAAATAGGCAAAGGTGATCGCGCTGACGATCGCGATCAGGATCAGGCTGTGAAGCGGACGCCAGAATAGGGTTCTGAACCCAAAGCTCAGCATTTCACCAAAAGACACACGCTCGGACATGGTTCCCCCCGGAAGATCACACGACAGGTGTGCCTTCGCGGCAGCGCGAAAACAAGCCCTTTGCGACCGGCGGGCGCCCGCCTAGCGGCAGGCCTCGCTGATCTGCCAGCCCAGGTCCTGCAACATGCCCACCAGGATGGCGTCAGGCTGGTGGAGGGTTTCGCCCTGCCCGCTATCGGCCAGCATGATCGGGTTGGGCGAGCGCGGAAACGCCGGAATATGGGAGATATTCGTCGGCTCCACACCGACCGGATAGCCATTATTGGCCGCAATCGCGTGCGCGCCGGTGAAATGAATGGTCGGGTTGGCCAGGGCCAGTGTCAGTTCCAGCGATGGATTGGGAAAGTCCGTGAGCGCCCGCCCGTCCGCGATGCGGATGAAGGTGTCATAGAGATAGGGCGTGCCGTCCTGCGCATGCAGCGCGAATGTGTAGTCGAAGAAATTGACATAGTCGTTGGGGCGATCGAGCGAGGCGACCGGCTCTCCCTGCCAGGGGATGAAGGCGCTGGAGGAAATCCCGAGACCATGGGCAATTTCGTGGATCGCGACATTGATGAAGTCAGTCTGATCGGACGCAATCGGGCTCTCGCTTGAGAAGTACCAGTTTGTCCGTGCAGACAGGAAGATGTTCATGTCGTCGCTATCCTGGTCACGCACACCGGCCAGGGCGTTGGCCAGGGCGCTGGGATACCAGGCATCCCGCACCGGAAGATGTGCCGCATTGCGGACCAGGCGCTGGGTGGCGAAACCGGTCGGCCCCCGCGGGATCCAGCTCACATGCACCCGGATATCGACATCGCTGACCAGGCAGTTCTCCCAGATCTCGGCCGCGCGCTGGAAATCTGCCTGTGCGACCTCGGGCACCCCGTCATAACTGACTGTGAGCTGGGCCTCCTGCAAGGCGGCAGACAGGATCAGGGCAGAAAGAATGGCCGGCATGAAGGGGCTCCCGTTGAAATATGTCTAGGCATACGTCAGCGAGAAGGCATCCGATCACCGACCGCTCTGTTTTTCTCCGGTGGTCTCGTGCGTCGCTGCCGTCTCGACACCGAAATTCGCGGCCCGGCCGAACAGCAGGACAATCACACAGCCCGTGGCAAAGACGGCGGCCGTGACCACGCTGGCCTCGGGCCCGAAGGGGCCGCCGGTGATCCACCAGGGCACGTCGCTGGTCGACGCCAGGTCGACGATCAGCGGCTGTTCCACGATATGCCCGCCGGAAACCTCGAGGCCAAAACCGACACCGAGCAACCAGTTCCACGACGCATGGAACCCGCAAACACCCCAGATCGAGCCTTCCTTGAGCGCGTAGATACCCAGGAACAGCCCGACCAGCACGATATTGGCCACGCCCAGATAAAGCGCCTGTCCCGGAGGAATGTTGGAGCCGTGCAGCAAGCCGAACAAAACCGAGGTGACGAGGATGGCCCAGAACGCGCCATGACGGGAGGAGATCAGGCTCATCAGCCAGCCCCGAAACAGGATTTCCTCTGTCGAACCCTGCACGACAAAGCCGGCCAGCATCACCACGACCGGTATCAGGGCTGACACTGCGAGGCTGCCCGAGGCTTCGACTTCATATCCGCCCATATAGGCAATGATGCCCACCACGGCGGCCAGAAAGACCAGACCGGCCAGGTAACCGCGCAGGAAGCGACCGAACAGATTGCCATTGAGGCCGATGGCCCCGAGGCCGCGTCGCTCGAAGATCATTACCCAGAGGAAACAGATCAGGCTGACGACGCCAAAGCCCACAAGCAGCTGATAGGCCATGTAGCCCCAGCTGTAATCGGCGAGCAGCGCGTCCCATCCGAAAAAATCGGCCAGGACAGACGCCAGGACAAAGCCGCCAACCAGGAAGCCCGCCAGCAAGACGATACCGATGATTGTCCAGGTACGACGGTGATGAGCGCGTCGCGGCGCAAAGAGTTCCCGTCCAGCCATACTCACCCCACAACTCGAGATGGGCCGAGACTATCCGCAAATCATTCTCAATTCCAGATGCCTATACAAAAAGCCCCGCACGCGGCGGGGCTTCTGTGAGGTCACCTTGCCGGACAAGGCGGTGGATCAGCCCTCCGACGGGCTGGCGCCCATCGGGTGATCCTTGCCGAGTACCGGGGCGTCGCCATCCTCGCCCAGGCCATCGGCACGGTGACGCACGACATTATAGGCCGCCACGGAGTGCCACATGCCCTCGAACATGATCTGCATCAGATAGAACAGGATCAGGCCGCCGGCGAACAGGCTTGCCGTAACCGGCTGGAACACGGTCTCGCGCAGGACCGTCATGACGTCCTCAAAGCTTGGATCGGCATTGGTGTTCGCGAAATCGGACAGCGGCTCGGCGACAGCCATCAGACCGCCCAGGAAGGGCAAGGCCGCGCCAGCTGACAGCACCGAGGACAGGATCATGATCAAGATGCCAACCACCAGATAGGTCAGCGCCATCGACCAGAACACACCATTGGTGGCCTCCCAGCTCTCGAAGAAGCGGAACTTGCGGTCATGGACGCTCAGTGCCGGGGCGCTGGACAGCTTGATCGCCAGATAGACAGCGCCGATGAAGACACCCAGAAAGCCGAGATACATGATCAGGCCAAAGCCGAGTGCGCCGGCCACCTGGGCATCGCCGGACAGGGCGAGCAGGCCACCGCCTGTGACGCCCAGCGTGACCAACAGGGTCACGATGCCGAAATAGGCCGCCATCACCACGACGATATACATGATGTTCACGCCCAGCAGGCGGAATTCGTCGCCACCAAAGCGGAGCGGAATGACCGGCGCCACTTCGCGACGCACCAGGAAACGCAGCCAGGCGCCCTGGAACATGAGGCTGGCGACAATGCCGACCAATCCGGCGAGGAAACCACCGGAATAGACACCAAACAGCGATTGCAGGATCGCGAATGCGGCTTCGTCATCATCGATGCGCCCCGCCTCGACCTCGATCACCAGCTCGATCAGTTCGGCGTAGAAAGGCCAGATCAGGTAGAAGACCGCCGCCATCGCCGCGGCGCCCAGCAGCATCTGCCAGAAGGCGATCCACAGCGCGCCTGCCGGATTCTGTCCGAACCGTTTGAAGAAGAAAAAGATACCGTTGCCGATATCAAATGCCTTGCCAGCCATGCTCAACCCCTGTCGCAAGCTTGCCCATGATGCGCACAGTGTGGCGCATTCCCGGAAAAGCGCTAGGGGGATAGGGCCTGCGGGCGTCCCGTCAGGCGCCCTCGCCGGCCGCCTCGGCCCTGTTGCGGTAGATATAGGCGTAAAGGCCTGCCATCAGCGGATAGTTGATACCGGCCATGACACCGAACCAGCGCAGATACTCCCGCACAATGCTCATGGAGGCTGCATCGCCTTCCACCGCAGAGATCAGTTCAAGCTGCTCGAACGGGCGCTCGCCCAGCACCATGCCGAGGAGATTGTAAAGCCCGGCCTCAACCAGCAGCAATGGCCCGATGGCCAGGACGGTCGCGGCAGCAACACGCCAGGCATTGCGATTGGTCAGCGGCCAGACGGACAGGACCAGTACGCGACCCCGGTCGATCGTCGCCGGCATGGCCAGGGACACCCGGGCCGACAGCCACATGACCAGCGCCAGGCCCAGAAGGCCGACAACTGCGAGCACCGCCCAGTCGGCAGTGGAGAGATAGCTCCACGCCATATCCATCTCGGCATTGCTCTCCTCGAGCGAAATACCGGCGCGCTGGAGGGCGCCGCCGGCCACACTCAGCATCACGGCGACGAAGAACATCAGGGCCAGCACGAGGCTGACGAACATCAACACGCCGACCAGGATGGAGACGATAAACACCCGCCATTCATCATGCCCGAGCTTGAGCCCGAACCGGCCGGAATAATCCCCCTTCACAGACATGCGCAGCATCGCCCCCGTCAGCGCCAGCAGCGCGATCGGCGTGACCAGCCACAGCACCCAGTACAGGGAAATCATCGCATCGGACGGCGTTGTCGCATTCAGCTGGCTCGACAGGACGACAAGCTGGGCAACGTATAACAGCGTATAGGGTGCAGCCGCGATGAGGGCGCGGTGCCAGTGCGAGATCAGGAAGGCATAGGCGGCTGCGGCTGAGCGCAGGATGGGAACGGGCGTCGTGGTCATGTCACCTCTCTTGGTGACACCATAAATAGCCCCGTTTCACGGAACGCAAGATGGGGCGTCAGTTTGGCGCATAGCCGTAGGCTAGTCTGTATCCTCGTCGCGATCGACGAGTTCGAAGTTGAACTGGACGACAAGGCCGGGGTGCTCGATAGCTTCACCGTTGAGGGTGGCCGGTGTATAACGCGCCCTGCTGACCGCCTCCTCTGCCGCCTCTTCAAAATAGCCGCCCGGCAACGCAAAACGGGTTTGTACATTCGTCGGCTGACCTTGCGTGT
>JAYZXG010000366.1:0-3368 GCA_036141435.1 Pseudomonadota bacterium
CAAGCCTGTCCGCCAACGCATCCGCCGCGCAACCGCTGGCGGCGATTTGCTGTGTCGAGGATGCCGCCCTGGATGACGGGCTGCGCCGGGCCATCAGCGTCGAGGTCGATGCCAGTACAACGCCCTGGCAGAAAGCCCGCATGGCGGCGGACCGGGCGCGTCGGTATTTGCGATCCCAAGGGTATTTCGCGGCGGAGATCATCCCGGCGCTGGGCGAGGGGCAGTCTGCGCAATTGCGTGTCGAGCCGGGCGCCCGCTTCCTGCTGGGCGATGTCCAGGTCGATACGGGCAGCGACCCGGAGGCCGCCGATCATGTGCGCGAGACGCTGCGCCTGACCCGCGGGCAAGGGCATGACGCCGATGCCCTTCTGGCCGCTGAACGGGCCGGACTGGCGGCGTTGCAGGAGGCGGGCTGGCCGGACGCAACGCTTGCCGATCGACAGATCACGGTGGACCACGCCCGCCAGCGCGTCGATATCATACTGCGCTATCGCCCCGGCATGCGCGCCCGGCTCGGGACGATCCGGCTGGAGGGGCGCGAATGGAATGAAGACTTCATTCTCGGCCTCTCCACCCTGCAGCCGGGCGGCGACCTGCAGCGCAGCGCCCTGCAGGCGTATCGCACGCGTTTGATCAGCCTTGAGAGCGTGTCCGGTGCCCGGTTGAGCCTGGAAGATGGCGCCGAGCCGGGCGAGCGGGATGTGCGCATCACCCTGGAGCATGCGCCGCGCCACGTGGCCGAGATCGCGCTGAGCTATTCCACCAGTGATGGCGGCGGTGCGACCGCATCGCTCAACCGCAGAAACCTGCTGGGCGAGGATCAATTGCTGAGCGTGCAGGCCCAGTTGCAGACCTTGAGCCAGGGCGTGCAGGGGACGTTGAGCTTCCCGCACTGGCGGCGCTACGGCCAGACCCTGCAGCTGTCAGCCGGTCTGCAATCGGAGGAAACCGATGCGTTTGACCAGCAGGAATTCACGGCGGGCTTCAGCCTCAACCGCGCCTTGCGTGCGCAATTGCAATACGCCATCGGTGCGGAGCTGGACTATTCGCGCGTGACCAGTTCGCAAGGCATCAGCGATGCGATCTCGGTTGAAGCCGGTCTCGGGCTGACGCTGGATGTTCGTGATGATCCGCTGGAACCGACAAGCGGCTATCGCCTGCGCGGCGAGCTGGTGCCCACGGCCAGTTTTGGTGACACCAATGGCCAGTATCTGCGGGTGGAGACCAGTGGCAGTGCCTATTGGCAGGCCAGCGAGAGCTGGGTGGTGGCGGCACGGGCACGTTTCGGCTCGCTGATCGGGGCACCACTGGACGATATCCCGGCGGACCAGCGCTTCTACGCCGGCGGCGGTGGATCGGTGCGCGGCTTTGACTATCAGGCCCTGGGCCCCCGCACCGCGGATGACCTGCCCTCGGGCGGGTTGTCGGTTGCTGAAGCGGGGCTGGAACTGCGCTGGCGTGACACCTCGCGCTGGGGCGGTGTGGTCTTTGTCGAGGCGGGGACAGCCGGGGATGACCTGCTGCCTGCAGTGGACGACATGCGCGTCGCCGTTGGCATCGGCGCGCGATACTATCTCGACTTCGCGCCTATTCGAATTGACCTGGCGACGCCGGTCGATCGCCGCGATGGCGAAACGCCTGTGCATCTGTATTTCAGCATTGGCCAGGCCTTCTGATGCTGCCGCGCATTCTCGCCATTCTCCGCCGACGCGGGCTGCGATGGAGCCTGTTCGGGCTGGGCGGTCTGATCGCTGCGGGCCTTCTCAGTGCCCTGTTGTTGACGCTGGCGCCTGGCCGCGCGCTCGTCGCCCAGGTGCTGGACGGTCGCCAGCTCGGATCGCTCGGACAGCTCGAGGTCGAAGGCATTCAGGGCAATGTCCTGGCCAATTTCACCATTGACCAGCTGACGCTGAGCGATGCGGACGGTCCGTGGCTGGTCGTGGACACGGTGCGCGGAGACTGGGACAGTCTGAGCGCGTTGCTGCGTCCGCTGGTCATTGAGAACGTGTCCGCCCGGCGGGTGCAGCTTCTGCGGCGTCCGCAGCTGGAGCGCCCGCGTGACGCGGGCACCGGCGGCGGTCTGCCGGAGCTGGTGATCCGCAATCTGAGCATTGACGATCTTTCCATCGCGCCGGGTGTGGCGGGGCCGGCCGGCCGTTATCACGCCCGTGGCGAGGCGGTGCTGGCCAATGGCGGTGTGCAACAGCTCAGCCTGGCGAGCCAGGGCCTGGACCAGAATGCGGACCGGATCGACCTGAATATTCGCCGTGAGGCGGCGGATTTGCGGGCGGTCATCCGCATTGATAGTGGTCCCGACAGCCCGATCACGCACCTGCTGCGTCTGCAATCCCGTTCGGTCAGTGTGCTGGCCGAGATGGATGGCGATATCGCCCGGGGCGGCGGCCAGTTCAGCGTGCTGGCCAACGGCGCCGACATGGCGCGCGGCCAGCTGGGCTGGGCAGACGGACAGTGGACGTCGAGCACGGTGATGAATCTGGGCGACTGGGCCGTGCTGGGCGAGGCGGCGGGCCAGGTGCTGGGCCGGGCTGAACTGGCGGCCCGTGGCCGGCTGGACGGGCTGGTGCTGGACACAGCCGAGCTGACGGCGGGCGGCGCAGCGGCGCGGATCACGCGCGACGGCGCCGTCTGGCGCACGCAGGCCGATGTCGAGTTCGCTGCGGTTTCCGCCCTGGTGCCCGAGGCGCTCAGTTTCCGGACAGCCAGCCTGCAAGGGCAGGTCGAAATGGGCGCAGAGCCCGGTTTTCGCGGTGCGCTCAGCCTCGCCGGGCTGGGGTATGACGGTCACGCAGCGGCGTCGGTGCAGGGGCCGGTCGAGATCCGCAACGCGTCGGAGGGCTGGCAAGTGGAGCTGGATTTGCGGGCCGAGGGTGTGGCGATGGCCGATGCCCGCCTGGCCGCGCTGACCGGCTCCACGCTGTCGCTTGGCTCAGCCATCTCCCTGTCATCGGCAGGGCTGGACATCGACCACATTCGGCTGGACACGGCTGCGCTGGCGCTCTCGGCGCAGGGCCGGCTTGATCCGCGCGGTGATATCGCTGAACTGACGGCCCGCCTGGAGGTGGCCGACGCCGGTCTGCTGCAGGCCGATCTGGCTGGACCGCTGGTCGTTGACCTGGTCTCGGCCACGGCGAATTCGCTCGACGTCGTGCTGGGCGGCGAGGCGCTGACCTGGCCCGCGCAAAGTTACGGTTTGCTGGACGGTCTGACCGCCCGACTGAGCCTGGAGCGCGACGAGACGCGCTGGACCCTGTCCAGCGGAACCGTTGTGTCCTCGGCCCTGGAGCTGGATCTGGGCGGCCAGGTCGACGACGCATCACACTGGCAGCTGGACCTGTCCGGTGCGGTCA
>JAYZXG010000367.1:0-12581 GCA_036141435.1 Pseudomonadota bacterium
GTCATCCACGACTTCCAGATCCTGGAAACGGTCGAGGAAGAAGCCGCCGAAGTCCCGTTTGAACAGCAGGTCATCGCGGCCGCGATAGGGAATGGTTTCCGGCTTGGCGGAGAAATATTCCGCCACCAGGATCCACTTGGAGGAGACTCGATACATCTCGTCGGCAACCGCCGGCAGGTCATCGGGGTGGACGTGGATCAGGACGCCGGCAGAGAAGACCATCTCCATGGCGCCGTCTTCGACGGGAATATCCTGGCCCGCTGCGTTGAACAGGTTGCCGGGCGGCAACACGCCTTCCTCGATAATCGTCTGGCGGGCCTTTTCATTGGGCTCGACGGCAAACAGTTCCGAGCCGACAAGCCGCGTGATGGTGCGCAGGTTGAGGCCGATATTGCAGCCGACTTCCAGGATCGATCGGGGCGGGTCGCTATACAGGCCCTTGAGCATCTGCGCCCACATCCGCGTGCGCATGCGCAGTACATCGTCCAGGGCCGCATTTCGATCCACGTATTCATCGCCGAAATCGCCACGCCAGGCATCGAGTTGAGCACTATCAGTCATCTTGGTTTTCCTCTTTGCGCCAGTCGACCATGTCCAGGGCCATCGGGGCGCCGCGTTTGACCGCGCGGGCGGCGCGACGGTTAAGAATGTCCGGTAGCCATTTCGGCTCCAGGCCATGTCCGGGGCGGATGGAGCGTACATTGTCCGCTGTGAAGGCTTCGCCTTCGGCAATGTCGCGGGTGACGTAAAGCGAGCGACGGAAGGTCACCGATCCGCGTTCGCAGCCTGCCAGGTCGTAGCGGACCCGACCAAGCGCCGCGTAGGCGTTGTGGCAATCCTCGACCAGCCGTTTCAGTTCATCCGGTTCCAGCGAAAAGGCACTGTCCGGCCCTCCGTCATCGCGTGAGAGGGTGAAATGTTTCTCGATCACGCGGGCGCCTAGGGCAATCGCGGCAACCGCGCAGGCCGTGCCGGGGGTGTGGTCGGACAGGCCGGGCACGGCATTGAAGGCCTCACCCAGGTGGGGAACCGTGCGCAGGTCGGCCTGGTCGATGGGGGCCGGATAGGACGAGAGGCAATGCAGGATGGCGAGCCCGGAGGCGCCGTTCTCGCGCGCGGTACGGACCGCCTCGTGGATCTCTGCCAGATTGGCCATGCCGGTGGACATGATCATCGGCTTTCCGGTCCGGGCGATACGCGCGATCAGCGGCAGGTCTGTCACCTCGAAAGACGCGACCTTGTACGTCGGCGCATCAAGGCTCTCGAGCAGGTCAACGGCCGTGTGGTCGAACGGGGTGGAGAAGATCGGGACGCCCAGCTCGCGGGCCTTGGAGAAGAGCGGCGCGTGCCACTCGAATGGCGTGTGAGCTTCCTCGTAGAGGTCATACAGGGTGCGGCCATCCCACAATCCGCCCTCGATAACAAAACCGGGGCCGTCATGGTCCATGGTGATGGTATCAGCGGTATAGGTCTGGATCTTGATGGCATCCGCGCCGCACCGGGCCGCCACTTCGATGCTTTCAAGCGCACGGTCAATGCTGCCAAGGTGATTGGCGGAGAGTTCGGCAATGATCAGCGGCGGGTGCTCGGGCCCGATCATCCGGCCGGCGAACTCGAAACTGATGTCTTTGGCGTCTGTCATGGTTCAGCTGGCCTTGCGGGCTTCAGGAAGACGAGAGGGCTGTCGGCCGGACCGCAGCAGGGGCAATACTGCATCGATTCCCAGATGTGCGATGGCGTCCACACAACCGAGGTGGGACAGGAAGTCCGGCCCCCCCTGATCGTATTGCGGGTGCGTGTAGGACTGGAAGATGACTTTCAGGCCGTGCGCGTGGAAGCGGTCAAAGGCGCCGTCGGCCTGCATGTAATCCATCGCGCCGGGCGTCGAGAGATAAGTGTCGCAACCGGTCGCATGGCACAGGGCGATCAGTCGGTCGACGCGATCATCAGGCAGTTGGTATTCCGAACTGTGGCTGGTCTGCACAGGCAGTCCGGCCGCTGCGGCAATGTGCTTGATCGCAGCTGCATTGAACCCGGCCAGGCGGGTTTGCGGAGATGCCAGTATCTGCTGCCAGAGGATGCTCGCCGCTTTGCCATGCGGGGCTCTGGCATAGGCCTGCTCGACCGTACGCGCATGCTTTTTCCGCCAGGGCTTGTCATCATCGATTTCAGTCTCGGCCAGGGTCGCGTCCAGCGCGCCGGTATGTCTGACCGGGATAGACAGCATGAGCGCGTCTCCCGATGGCCCGCGAACCCGGTTACGGGTCTGCCAGCTTTGTCGCGCCAGCTGGACGTCGTCGAGAAACACGAAGTGGTCGGCCTGGTCCATCAGGTCGAAATAGCCCAGCCAGGGCATGTAGGTCGGTTGCATCACCGCCAGCGTCGTCATGCCACTCGTCCGGCAACCAGAATGCATCGCCCGAGACCGGCGGCTGCCAGGGCCTGGTAAAAGCGGCGGCGCGGCTCCTCCGGCATGCGGGTTTCGAAAGCCACGCGCTTTTCGTGGGCCTGTCGTCCAAGGCTGGGATCGCCAACAAAGTCGTCACCCATCAGCGCGATCATTTCCATGGGAAAGTCGGATTGCTGGTAGACAGGCTCGAAGCCTGCGGCCTGCATGAGGGTGTTCGCGCTTTCAAAACCGAAATAGTGCTGGTGATCGGCGGTCACCCAGTAATCGCCATGTCCCATCTGCTGTGACAGCACATTTTGCATGGCGTTGAAGTCATTGCCCGAGCGGATCACGACAATACCGCCGGGATTGAGCAGTGAGCGCGCGTGTTCCAGCATGCGCTGCGGGTCCGCAGCATGCGATAGCACATGCATGAACAGGATTGCGTCGAACCGCTCGCTGTCCGGATAGGCCTCGAACGGACCTTCGACGACGTCGTGGCCCTTGGCCCGGGAGGTGGCGGCAGCCTCCGGCGCCAGCTCGGCGCCACTGGCCGCAAAGCCCCGGCCGACGAGATCGCTGAGCAGGTCGCCGGTGCCACATCCGGCATCCAGCACGCGCTTGCCCGGAGCGTGTTCAGTGATGACCCAGGCAATATCCGCATAGAGCGTGGATGCCATCCAGTCGCGCTGGCGCTGGGCGTCTTTGCCCCCTTCCAGCGAACGCTTGATGTCGACGCCTTTCTCTCCGGAATTCACCGCGGCGTAGTACTGGGTCTCGAAATAGGCGTGTACATCCTCGCTGGAGGCAGCGTCTGCCAGTCGCCGCGAGCCATAACGCGGGTCAAGGCGCGTCTTGAGCGGCGACGTCATGGGTCAGGCCTCGTCCAGCAGCGTCTGCAGCGCGCGAACCGTGCCGGACTTGCCGAAGGTGAAAGGCTCGGTCATGTGCACGGACGGCGTATCCGCCAGCCAGTTCAACAAGGGCTGAATGGCTGTTTCAGCACCGTGTTTCGGGAAGCGGTAGGTCGCCGGCGCCTTCATCGTCATGACATCGTCCGGGCCATCGCCGTACGCCATGCCGGCGGCGACGGCCTCCTTCCAGATCTCACCGGCATAGGCATCGGGATTCTGGAAGATCTCGTCTTCGACTTCACAGGTCACTTCGCAACAGATGAAGGACCGGCCCTTCGGGGCGAGGCCCGGGCCATAGTTCGGCGGAATGGAAAGGCGGAAACAGTGATTGTCCTGCGTGGTGTCGATCATGAAATGCCGCTCGCCCGCGCGCTCGGCCGGGACGTCGAAATAGTAAAAGACCATTGGCAGTTTGTGATAGAGCGCGTCGGCTTCCATCTCGATCCCGACGGCCTTGGCCAGGGCTTCAGGGCCACTGGTCCACAAGAGGTTGTCGGTATGAACCTCTTCGCCATCGGCGAACCGCACCCGCACGCCATCTCCAGAGCGCTCGATGCCGGTGACCATGCGTTCCGTTTCCAGGACCGCTCCAGCCGCGTTCAGCCCGTCCACGGTATTGCGCGTGAAGCCGGACAGCCCGGAATGGGAGGGATAGAACATGCGCGCCGGCATGACGTGCTTGGCGTCCTGGTAGAAATCGAGACCGGCGCCCGTCGAGGGCTTGAGGATGCGATCATCCAGAGCCGGTTGCTGCTTGAGCAGGGCGGCACTGTCGGGATCGGTGACAAGGATGCGGCGTACCGGCAGTTGGACGGCGGCCTTCGGGCTCAGATCCTTCGGGTGCAGCGTGGTGATCTTCTTGACGACGGGCGCCAGCATGGATGCCCCCATCTCGCCGAAGCGCGCGATCAACAGGTCTTCCAGCGAGGACGTTGGATCGGCCATCACCTCGGCAACCCGGTCGGCACTCGCCGCCTTGATAACGTCGAGCAGCATGGCACCTGCAATGTCCGCCCCGAAGTGATTGAAATCGGGATACTCGACATCGACCGAGATCTGTCCATTGGTGACGGCGGCAATCTTCGGCGCGACCGGGATCGCTTCACCGCCGGCCATCTCGAGGATCAGGGCGGTGGTCTCCGGCGTTTCATTGCCAAACAGGTGGCAGCCGAAATCGAGCAGATAGTCCTTCCAGGGGCGCGAATTATTTATGCCGCCGAAACCCTTGCCCGCTTCCACGATATGAACGCCAGCGCCTTCACTTCGCAGCCGGATGCCGGCCGCGAGCGCGGCCAGGCCACCACCGACGATAAGCCAGTTTTTCTGTGCTGGGACGGGGTTCTGCACCGGCTGAGCTACCATGATCGAATCACCTTGCTGTCTCAGGGTTAACCATCATCAACAAGGGTTAACGCCGCGTTCGGATTTCCAGCTCAGCTTGCGGCAAGTCGTCGCTCGGCATGAAGCTCCATCAGGGCCTCGGCAATGTGATGAGCGCCTTCCCCATCGCACAGGGTCGCTGCGGCAAGGCTCATCTTCTGCAAGGCTGCGGCATCCAGGGCTCCGAGGCAGGCGGCCAGCCGGGGCGCCAGCGTGTCGCCATCTTCCAGCGCGATGCAGGCGCCGGCCTTTTCCATGGCGCGGGCCGACTGGCGCTGGTTGTCGGCGAGGATGACCACCAGGCTCGGCAGTCCGAGCACGCAGCGTTCCAGCGCCGTGCCACCACCGGCGCCAATCGCCAGGTCGGCATCCGCCATCAGGCTCGCCATGTCTTCAACATCCACCCGGATTTTCAGCCGCGGGTCGGTTTTGGCGCAGCGCTCCAGCTCCGCCCGGCTGTCGGCATGTGGCCCAAGCACGATGTCGATTTCCGCATCCGGCAGTGCGGACCGGGTCACGGCATAGGTGCGTGCGGAGATCGCACGGACATCGGTCAGTCCCATGGCAATCAGGACGCGCCGGGTCTGTGTGGTCCTGCGACGTCGGCCCAGGCTCCGCGGACGCTTCAGTGAGAAATCGTCGCGCAACGGTACCATGTCCGGACCCAGGAGCAGGCGGCAGTGCGGGGGAACGCGGTCGTGATAGGTCGCCGGTCTGCGGTCGAAGCCCTGGTCCACCAGCAGATCGCAATCATGTTTGCGCACCGGCAGGTCCTCGATCACCGCGAGGCTGTGACAATGCGCCCGCATGGCGATTTCGTCGGCGAGGCGGCTGTCATAGAGGTCTACGAACAGGATGTCGGCCTTGCCGTCCCAGTGCTCCGGCGTCGGACAATCCGTCAGGCCGTCGGCCTCGGCCCAGGCAAAGCCCGAGCGGGAGAGGGCAGGGACAAGGTCCGCACTGCCGGGCGCACAGGCAAAGGCGATCTCACAGCCGCGACGATCCAGTGCCGCGGCCAGCGAGAGGCAGCGCATGATGTGCCCGCCGCCCAGGTCGGGGCGGGCATCGGCCCTGAAGAGAATGCGAACGGGAGCGTCCGCGCCAGGCATCAGGCAGCTTCGGAGGATTTGACCAGCGCGCTCAGCGAATGATGGTCGAGCTGTTCGGGATTATTGTCCGAGGAATAGGACCAGCCGTCTTCCACGGCCCGCGCTCCCTCGGCGAGATAGCGCGCCATCAGTTCGCCGGCATGGGCCGGCAGGATGGCATAGCGATCATCAACATCTACCGTGGTGCGGCTGTCATCGCCCGGAACCATGATCTCGTGCAGCTTTTCGCCGGGACGGATGCCGATGATCTTGGTCGGCAGGTTCGGCGCCATCGTGCGCGCCAGCTCGATCGTCGACATGGACGGAATTTTCGGCACGAAGATCTCGCCGCCGCGCGCCATGGCGAGGCTCGACAGGACAAAATTCACACCCTGTTCGAGCGTGATCCAGAAACGGGTCATGCGCTCGTCGGTGATCGGCAGATGATCCGCGCCCTCATCGATCAGCTTGCGGAAGAAGGGGATGACCGAACCGCGCGAACCGACAACATTGCCGTAGCGGACGACCGAGAAGGTCGGGCCGTCCTGGCCGCCCATGTGCTGTGCGGCGGTGAATATTTTATCCGCGGCCAGTTTGGACGCGCCGTACAGATTGATCGGATTGGCGGCCTTGTCGGTGGACAGGGCGCAGACATCCTTCACGCCGCGCTTGATTGCGGCGCGCACCACGTTTTCCGCGCCGATGACATTCGTCTTGATGCATTCGAACGGGTTGTATTCGGCAATCGGAACATGTTTCAGCGCGGCGGCGTGGATGACAATATCGACGCCACGCATGGCCTGGTCCAGGCGGCTCTCATCCCGCACATCGCCAATGAAGTAACGCAGGAAAGGATATTCGTTGGGCGAAAATTCCTGAGCCATTTCATACTGTTTGAGTTCATCCCGGGAGAAGATGATCAGCTTTCGAGGCTTGAACTCCCGACAGATGGTTTCGGTCATGCGTTTGCCGAATGAGCCGGTGCCACCGGTAATCAGGATGACCTTGCCGTTCAGGTCCATACGGGGTTCGCGGAACGTGCGGTTCATCACCATCTGTTCCAGGGCATCCGTCGGGCTCGTGCTGTCAGACATGCTTTCGCCTCGCGATTCGTTAATTGACAACGACGCTGCTCCCGTTGGGTTAACGGGTCGTTAGGCTGCGACCGCGATCCTAGTCTCCGGGCAAGCGCCGTCCGGGCGCGGGAGGAAGTTCCATGACCACTGCTGTGATCGTTCAGGCTCAAACCGATTTCCAAACCGATACCTCTCCGGTGTTGGCAGATCTCGGCGGGCGAACCGTCTTGCACCGTGTTCTTGATCGCTGTGCATCCATTCCGGGTGTCGATAGCGTGATTTGCTCCATTCCGGAAAGCGAATTGGAAACATCACTTGCACTTGAGGTGCTTCGGGCCGGTCACAGCCTGTCTGTCGGGCCGTCGGGCGATGCCCTGGCCAACCTCTCCCATGCCGCTGAGGACTACCAGGTCGAGACCGTTGTGCGGATTGGCGCGGAGGCGGCCTTCATCGACGCCCAGCTGGCCGGACGCGTGATCGATGTGCTGCATTCCTCGCGTGCCGACTTCGCCACCAATGCCATGCCCACGGGCTATCCGCGCGGCCTGGAGGTCGAAGTCGTGCCGGCCGTGTTGTTGCGCAAGGCGGACCAGATTGCCTCGTCGCAGGCCGAGCGCGATGATCCGACGCTCTGGATGCGACAGCATGCGTATCTGCAAAAAGCCAATCTGCGCGGCCCGGGAGGTGCGCTGGAAGCGCTGGACTGGCGTGTCGCCAGCGAGGATGGCATCCGGTTCGCGCGCGCCGTGTTCGACGAGCTGGGAGAGGGCGCTGGCTCTGTTTCCGCGGCCGAACTTGCCGCGCTCTGCCTGCGCCGTCCGGATTTGCAGCGCCCGGTCGAACATGCCGGGGAGGCCAGCCCGGTCGTGCCCTTGCAGGCTGCGGATATCGAAAGCGCGATCGAGGCCCTGCGCGTCGCGGCGTAGGCAGGACGTTAACCGCATTTCTCAACGCTTTGTTTGTGTTCCTGCGTCACATTGGGCAGCAGGATCAAAAGGATTGCGTTGATGTCGATCATCGGACTGGACATGAATGTGCTGACGGGCTGGTACAATGCCAAGCTCTCCAGCTCGCTTGCGTCCAGTTCCTCGCTGTCCGGGGTCAGCCGTTCCAGCGCGTCCTCCGCACGTGATGTGCTGACGCCCTGGGATGTGCGCGGCGATGTCAGCACGCTGGAGGAAATGCGCCGGAGTGTTCTGGCCACCGGTGTGTTCTTCAAGGATCCTTCGCGCGAGTTTTCCTCTCTGGACGCGCCGGATGATCACAAGAGCCTGTTCTCGCTGCACCAGGGACTGAAGCGCCTGGCCGCCCTCGCTGAGGAAGCGAAGGAAAAGGAAACAGATGCGACCCGTCGCACCTTCCTGGAAAGTCGTTTCCAGGAAGGCATGAGCCAGCTGGATACCTACTTCCAGGGGCTGGACCTGACCGAAGTCAATCTTCTCAAGGGCGAGGAATTGCGCAAGATGGAGAGCGAAGTCGCGATTTCCCGCGGCAGCTCGACGTTCACAACGGGTGTGGTGCACTCGGGTGATTTTGATGCGGAAGTCGCCAGCCTGACCGGCGATGTCAAATTCGACATCTCGATCGTCAAGAATGGTGTCACCACCAGTATCGCCATCGACCTGGCCGAGATGGGGGCGACCACCCGCAATCTCGACAATATCGCTGACCACATCAACACCAAGCTGGAAGCCGCCGGCATGCTGACGACGTTCAGCCGCGTGAAGCTGGGTGAGAAGAACGAGTTCGGCATTGTTGAAGGCAATGATTTCGGCTTCAAGATCAACGGCATTTCAACCGAGCGAGTGAGCTTCTCCTCAACGACCGGCCAACCGGCGGTTTACCTGACGGGCACGTCGGGGCTGAACGAGACGGCAGGCGGGCAGTTCGTCAAGCTGACGGACCTGGCCAGCGGCACGCCGACGGTGGGGACGTCCGGACGCTGGGAAGCCGACGCAACGACATCGGAAGTCGAGGTGGTCGGCGGCGAGGACGGTGAAACGCGCACCAAGACCGAGAGCAATCCGCTGGAGATCCATGCCAGCGCGGCGTCGGCCGATGGCGGCGTCTATGTGGTGGGCCAGACCTCGCACACGGTCGACGGGCAGGTCATCAAGGGTGAACAGGACCTGGTCCTCGCCAAGTATGACAGCCTGGGCAACAAGCTGTGGAGCCGCGTGCTGGGCGCGTCGGATGATGCCAAGGGCACGACCATTGCGGTTGATGACAGCGGCAATGTCGTGATCGCCGGGCAGGTGGATGGCGGTCTCGGATCGACAACGAATGTCGGGGGTACCGACACGGTCGTGGCCAAGTACAATGCCGATGGCGTCGAGCAATGGATGCAGCGTTTCGGTGGCCGTGATGACGACACGGCCGAAAGCGTCGCCATCGGCGCTGACGGGACAGTCTATGTCGCCGGGCGCAGCGAATCCGCTTTTGGCGACCAGGCGCACCAGGGGGGTGCGGCGGACGGCTATGTCCGCGCGATTGGTACGGACGGTACGACGCAATACACACGCCGCATCGGTGGCGCGGGCGATGACAAGGTCGCCTCGCTGTCCATCGCCTCGGACGGCGGTCTGCTCGTCGCCAGTTCGGAGGACGGTGTTGCCGTCGTCCGCAAGTATGATGCTGCTGACGGCAGTTCAGCGGCTCTGTGGGAGCAATCCCTCGGCGATATGGAAACCGGCCGCATCGGGCAGATTGCCGTCGACGGAACCGATATCTACGTCACCGGGTCTGCCGGCTCGAGTTTCTCGCCCAGCGCGCCCCTGGCTGCGCATGCAGGCGGCGGACGTGATGTCTTCCTCGTCAAGATGACGGACGGGGCAACCCCCACACTCGGTTACACGACATTCGTGGGCTCGGACGGTGATGAAACGGCCAATGCCATCACCATCGACAATGGCAAGGTCTACCTGGCGGGCAAGACGGACGGTTCGTTGTCCGGGGCCACGCTGCAGGGCGACCGTGACGCTTTCGCCGCTCAGCTGGACGCCTCCACGGGCGGGCTGGACTGGGCGACCCAGATTTCCGGGCGCAGTGGTATTGCCGAGGCGACAGGCATCGCCGTGCAGAGCCAGGGCGACAGTGTGCTCGACGCGATAGGACTGCCGGCCGGCTCGTTGACCTATTCGGACAGCCGTGTTGTGACGGATCGCAGCGCGGCGCGCGAGGGTGATCATTTCTACATCTCCGTGGACGGGGGCCGACGCAAGAAGATAACCATCGAGGCCGATGACACGATGCGGTCGCTGACCTTCAAGATCAATGCGCACCTCGTGCTGGACGGCACGGCTGATGTCCGCCGCGGCAGTGACGGTGACCAGTTGCGTATCAAGGCCGGGGAAGATCACAAGATCGAATTGTTTGCGGGCGAGACCGGCCGTGACCTGCTCAAGTCACTGGGGATGGAGCCGGGCGCGATCGTGAATACCGGATCCTTGCTGGATGATGATGACGACAAGTCGGTGGATGCGCCGCCGATCTTCTCGCTGGACCTGCCCAATATCCTGTCGCTTGCGGACAAGGATGACGCCGAGGCTGCAATGGAAGCGCTGCAGGCCGCCATGTCCAAGGTGCAGCGCGCCTATCGCGACATCACGACCGATCCGGCGTTGAAGGCCCTGCTCGAAGGGCCCCAGAACGGCAAGACCGGTGGCACGGTTCCCGCCTATTACAATGCCCAGCTGGCGAATTACCAGGCCGGCCTGTCGCGCCTCAACCAGGGCCCGTCCGCGGGCGGCGCAGCGCTCTTCTTCTAGACACGAAAAAGCCCGCCGAAGCGGGCTTTTGCCGGCACTCAGGTCTGGCCTCAGGCCGTCTGGTTCAGCGCGATATTCATTGCGCCCGGCGCCACGGCACGATGCCCCGCGCCGGGACCGTAGCCGCCGCCCGCAGATTTCTGCCGGGCCGCCTCGTCGGCGATGGCCTTCACAACACCCTCGGTCAGCGTCTTCATGGCCGCGACGGCATGACCGTTTTCAGCCAGCGCCCTGTGGAACATTTCCGTGGCCTTGCGCAGCGCATCCTTTACCGCGGCGCTGGCGCCGGCAAAGCGATGCGGCTCCTGGCGCGCACGGGACACTTCTGCGCGATAGATGTTCGCCAGCTTCGACTTTTCATCCTGCAGGTGCAGGGCGTCTTGCGGTCGGCGATCCCGGAACAGGGAGGTTTCCTGGCGGATCAGATCCGTCAGTCGCTGTGTCAGCTTGAGCAGGGCCTGGGCCCGTTCGGCGCCGTTCGCTGCAGCCAGTTCGGTCATGCTTGTTCTCCTCCAGCTTCCTGGTAGCGCAGAATTTCTGATGTCAGCCGATCCGCCAGACCCAGCCCGCCGGACTGAGCCATGACCTTGGCGTATTCCTCGTGCAGCAGGCCGCGAAACGCACTCTCGCCCGGACCGCCGCCGAACGGGTTCTCCTCGCCGACATTCGAGAACATCGCCGTCACCATCTGTGACAGGAAAAAGCCCTCGAATTCCTCTGCAACGGCGCGCGCTTCCTCTTCAGTGCGAACGCCCTGAATGCGAGGGGCTTCGTCGTTGGAGCGGGCTGCGCCAACGGCATTGGCCATCTGCAGATTGAGGAGCTCGTCCATTACAGCACCTCGATATCGGCTTGCAGCGCGCCGGCAGCCTTGATGGCCTGCAGGATCGTGATCATGTCGCGCGGCGTTACGCCCAGCGCGTTGAGGCCATCCACCAGCTGGCGCAGGGACACGGTGTCATCGAGCACGCCCAGCTGCATCGCATCTTCCTCGACGGTGACGTCGGTGCGCGGCAGAATGGCCGTTTCGCCATTGGCAAACGGCGCGGGCTGGCTGGCGACAGGGCTTTCCGACACGGTAATGGTCAGATTGCCCTGGGCGATGGCGACCATAGAGACGCGGACGTTCTCGCCCATGACGATGGTGCCGGTGTTTTCGTCGATGATGACGCGGGCTGGCATGTCGGCCTCGACACGCAGCTGCTCGACTTCGGCCAGCAGGTCGATCATGTCGCCATTGAAGCTGGCCGGACGGGACAGTTCGACCGTGCTCGGGTCGAGGGCGCGGGCGGCATCACCGCCCATATAGGCGTTGATGGCATCGGCCATGCGGCGAGCGGTCGTGAAGTCGGGGTTGCGCAGGGACAGGCGCAGGGATGCGCGGTTGGCGATGTCAGCCCAGGGATCGATGCCGGAGCCGGCAAACGGGTTCTCGACCAGCGCGCCATTGGCAATACGGCCCGACGTGGGAACACCGCGCGTGATCGTGGCGCCGTCCCCACCGGCAGAGAAACCGCCGACCGTCATCGTGCCCTGGGCAACGGCCCAGGTGCGGCCATGGCTGTCAAACAGCGGGGTGGCGACCAGTGTGCCGCCCTGCAGGCTGGATGCGTCACCGATCGCGGACACCGTGACATCGATGCGTGTGCCCTGGGAGGAGAACGCCGGCAGGCTGGCTGTGACCATGACCGCTGCGACATTGCGTGTGTTCAAGTTGGCGTCACGGGTGTTGACGTTGAACTGCTCGAGCATCGCATTGAGGGACTGGTTCGTGAAACTCGCATTGCGCAGGCTGTCGCCCGTGCCATCCAGGCCGACCACGAGGCCATAGCCGACCAGGTGGTTTTCCCGCACATCTTCCACATCAACCATGTCCTTGATCCGCGAGGAGGCATTGGCAGGCGTCGCGAGCATGAGGGCGGCAAGGGCGAGGGCGATGATGCGCATTTTGCGGTCTCCGAACTTTG
>JAYZXG010000368.1:0-11599 GCA_036141435.1 Pseudomonadota bacterium
CAGGAACAGCACCGCCGGGAAGAAGAGCAGGGGTGTCAGCAACAGGTGATAACCGATTGGCCCGCCATGACGTTCATGGCTGGAGACCAGTTTCGGCCCCAGATCATCACCCAGCGCCTCGCGCAGGAAATTACCGTCGGTGGCGATCTGGATGCTGATCAGCCAGGGCAGGACCATGGCGATGGCCAGGACCGGGCCCCACCAGACAGCAAGCGGTTTCAGCCAGGCGAGTTTACGCTCCCAGGCAAACAGAGCGACGACAGCCAGACCGGCGACCATGGGCGTGACCGGCCCTTTGATCAGCGTGCCCAGCCCGATGGCGAACCAGAAGATCAGCGCGGTGCGCCAGCCGGCGGTCTCGCCGCTGCGCACATTCATCAAGGCGGCCATGGCCAGGGTTGTGCACCCGGCCAACATGGCGTCGGTCTTGGCGATCCCGCCCTCAATGCCCAGCAGAACTGTCGCGGCGAACATGGCGGAGCCTGCAAAGGCGGCCTCGCGTCCGATCAGCCGACTGCCACCCCAGAAACAGGCGAGGGCGGCCAGCAGGGCACCCAGCGCTGAGGGAATGCGATAGGCCCAGATCTCGCGCGCTTCCGCGTCGGAGAGGGCCGAGACCGTGACCACCTGGAGCCAGTGAATGCCGATCGGTTTCTTGTTGCGCTCGGTGTCGAGGAAGTTGATTTCGACGAAATCGCCGGTCTCGAGCATCTGCGCGGTCGCCTGGGCGAAACGGCTTTCATCCCGATCCAGGGGCGGCAGGGTGAAAATCCCGGCAAAAGCGGATATCAGTGCAATCAAACCAATGATCACATAGGCGCGGGTGCCGCGAGCGAGCTCGGCCATGTAGAACTCCAAATGCCACGAGGCGTAAAAATACCTCGCGTCGTGTCGTAAACCCGGTATGTAACGGGGAACGCACATGACGCAAGCTCAAGCAGACATACAGATGAGCCAAAATCCAGATATTTCCGTTGTTGTCCCGGCCTATAATGAAGCTGGCAATGTTGTACCGCTGGCCCGCGAGATCGCTGCCGCCCTTGATGGGCGCAATTACGAGATGATCTTCGTGGATGATTGTTCCAAGGACACCACCCGCCAGGAACTGATTGACGCCAAGGCTGAATTGCCGGCCCTGCGCGTGCTGGCGCACCGGCACAATGCCGGTCAGTCCCGTTCCGTTCGCACCGGTGTGATGTTTGCCCGCGGCACAGTCGTGGCTACGCTGGACGGCGATGGCCAGAATCCGCCGGAAAACCTGCCCACCGTGATCGACGCTCTGATGCGCGAGGATGCACCGGAAGACCTGGCGCTGGTGGGCGGTGATCGCAGCGCCAATCGCCAGGATTCAGCCTGGAAGAAATTCGCCTCGCGCTTCGGCAACGGGATTCGCAAGCGCATGCTGAATGATGATTGCAATGATACCGGCTGTGGTCTCAAGGCGTTCAAGCGGGACGCCTATCTGCTGCTGCCCTTCTTTGATCACCAGCACCGTTTCCTGCCTGCATTGATGAATCGGGAGGGTTTCAAGTGTGAATTCCGCCCTGTCACGCACCGCCACCGCACCATCGGAGCTTCAAAATATACGAATTTTGGCCGTCTTTTCGCCTCTTTGACAGACATGATGGGGATGATGTGGTTAAATTCACGAGCACGGAATTCGCGTGGTGCGGATGAAGTCTAGTTTGAAGTCTTGAAAGGCGCGGTCAGCGCGCAAAGGAAAGGACACGATATGGCCGGAGGGGACAACGGCGTATTGTTAGGTATGATGGCGGCAAACCGCGCTCAGCGAGGCGGTGGTCGGTCAAACGGGGGTGGCTCCATGTTCAATGTTTTTCCAATGATGATTATTCCAGTGGTCGCCTATGCGATCGCAGCCATGATGGGCGTCGATATGGCGTCTGGCGTCTTCGCAGTTCCGATGGTGAATGGCTCGCTCGAGCTGTCCGTCGGTGACATCCTGATCATTCTCGGCATGCTGATGCTCTTCATCGAGCTCATCAAGTCGGCCGGCTCCGGCACAGCGACGATCGTCAATCACGGTCTGTCCATGCTGATCTTCGTGATCGCCATGGCGCTCTTCCTGCTGATGGGCCAGTTCGGCACCGCAGCCTTCTTCCTCATCACGCTGATGACGCTGATGGACACGGTGGCCGGTTTCGTCGTCACCATCGTTGCGGCCCGCCGCGACCTGGCAGTCGGTGGCGAGGGCTAGGCCCCGAACACACGCACAAGAGAAACGCCGCTCCATCCGGGGCGGCGTTTTTTATTGGCGTGAGATCAGAAAACCTAGAACGTCACGAAGACCAGTGCGGCGCCCAGGGCGACATCACACCAGAAGCCGAGCTTTTCATTGAGGAGCGAGCTCATGCGCACTTCTCCCAGCGCGGGCGCGGGGTCGGAGCAGCTGCAGCCGTCGCATAGGCCCGGCGGTAGCGATCCTGCTCGCTGGCCTCCGCGCGGATGCCGCGACGGGGGTTACCGGCGATAACCTGGACAACAACCTCCGCCGCAGCGTTGCGCGCGCGCAGCGTCGACTTCGAGCGGGGCTCGGTCTGACGCTGGGTCGGGACGGGCACGAGCGCATTTCTCGGCTGCGGCGGACGATCATTGGATCCGCGCGCCTCACCGGCCGGCGGAACACGCCGGGCGGTCGGGGTCGGGACGGTGACGAGGCTGCGGATCATAGTCATGCCAGAAGTGTCGCAAGGCGCGTGCCAAGTGTTAAACACTCATTAACCACGATTCCGGTCGCGACAGGCAACCAAACACGCAAAAATGGCCCGGGATCGGATCGATCCCCGGGCCATGTGTTTCATTCGGGTACGATTTTGTTAACCCTGAGGCGTATCAGGGCCGCTCACCCCGCTAGTCCTTGACCAGCTTGTCGAGCTTGGCGCGCATGGCATCCAGTTCTGCGCGCATGGCAGCCACATCATCACCCTCCTTGGCGGTGGGTGCCGGTTGAGCCGGGGCCTCGGCCTCCGTGCCAGCGCCGCCCTGGAACGGTGTGAACATGCGCATGGCCTGGCCGAACATTTCCATATTGCGGCGCGTTTGCTCTTCCAGCATCGACATGCTGGCCTGCGGAGACGTCATCGCCTCGGTCATGCGCGAGCGAAACTCTTCCTGCTGCTGGGCGAAGTTGTTCATCGACATCTGCAGATATCCGGGCACAACACTTTGCAGGCTGTCACCATAGAAACTGATCAGCTGACGCAGGAAGTCGACCGGCAGCAGATTGGCGCCGCGGGCTTCTTCCTCGAAAATGATCTGGGCCAGCACGCCGCGGGTCAGGTCCTCGCCGGACTTGGCATCAACGACCTGAAAGTCAGTTCCGTTCTTCACAAGATCACGCAAGTGATCGAGCGTTACATACTGGCTCGTCGAGGTGTCATACAGGCGCCGGTTCGCGTATTTCTTGATTACGATTACCGAGGCCGAGCCTTTGGATTGTGCCACTGCGAACTCCCCATCTCATCCTTTGGGCGAAATCTTCATAGGATTTTCGCTCGACAAGGACCTTGATCTATATATCTAGGGGTTTAAGCGCTTGAGGTGGTGTGCTGCAAGCGCGAAGAATCAACTTTGTTCGCAAAAGCAGCATCGCGGGGGCAAAATGGCACGCACTGCATTGGTAACGGGTGGCACGCGCGGCATCGGCGCAGCAATCTCTGTACAACTCAAAAACGCCGGCTACACAGTTGTGGCCAATTTTGCTGGCAATGAAGAAAAGGCCAAGGTCTTTTCAGATGAGACCGGTATCGCCGTCGCAAAATTCGACGTCGGTGATTACGACTCTTGTGTTGCGGGTATCGCCAAGGCCGAGGAACTGGCGGGCGCACCGATCGATGTCCTGGTCAATAATGCCGGTATCACGCGCGATGGCATGTTCCACAAGATGACGCCGGAACAGTGGAATGATGTGATCCGCGTTGATCTTACCTCATTGTTCAACATGACCCGCCCCCTGATCGAGGGCATGCGCGAGCGCGGTTTCGGCCGGGTGATCAATATCTCGTCCATCAATGGCCAGAAAGGCCAGATGGGGCAGGTGAACTATTCCGCCGCCAAGGCTGGCGTGATCGGTTTCACCAAGGCGCTGGCGCAGGAGAATGCGCGCAAGGGCATCACGGTCAATTGCATCGCCCCGGGCTATATCAATACCGAGATGGTCGCGGCGGTCCCAGAGAAGGTGCTCGAATCCATCATCGGCGGCATTCCGGTCAATCGCCTTGGCGAGGCAGACGAAATTGCCAAGGCTGTCGTCTATCTGGCGGGCGAAGACGCCGGCTTCATGACCGGCTCAGTCATGACCATCAATGGCGGTCAGTACATGGCGTAAACCCAATTTGCACATTCTGCCCCAAAATTGCCGTGTTGGGGGACAGAATGATGTTCGGGATGACGCGAATACTAATTGCCATACTAACGGTTGCCATGTGCGCAGGCGCCGCAGCGGGTTACCAAGCCACCCCGCTGCGCGACCGCCTCTTGCGCAATGAGCGATCGCAAATGGCGTCGGCCTGGTATCAAAGGGCTGACAGCGGTGACTTCTTTCTTTTTGACCGCACCAATACGGTTGCGCTCCTGCGCGAGCGGGATGACCCGGCGGCCGAGGTCCTCGTTCTCTTCGCCAACCGGGCACCCGGTGGCGGAACCTCATTTGTCACGGACACGGGGCGGGAGGTGATTCGCCTGACGGCAATCGGTGGGACGACCTATTTCCCCCTGGATGCCCCCGATGGTGTGATCGTGGATTAAGCCAGTCCCGCCGGCGGTCTGGCGCCGCAGCCACGCTCGCCCGTCGAGGTGCGTGAACGCGCCGAGGACCTGGCGGGAACAATTGCCGACTTGCTGGGTGAAAGCCTGGATCTGGAATATGAGCCAGCGCCGCGATCAGGGCTGGGCGTTCAATATGATGCGCTCAATGTCATCGAGGGCGCTGTGCGTGAACTGCGCTCGCAACGGCGACGCATGCCCAATGTCGCCCGGTTGCGTGTCGTCATGGGCCCAGAGCCCGGCGCGAGCTGGAACGGCGATGATTTCATCGTCTCCATCGCACCGGAATTCGGCTATGCCGGGCGTCCCTCATCGGCCTATATCGCCAATGCGTTGATGGACGAGGCCAGCTAGGCCCGGCGATCCTCGGGCGCCCAGTCCGGCGCTGCCATCTCAAATCCGGAAAACTCGAAGCCTGGCGCGACAGTGCAGCCGACCAGGGTCCAGTCGCCCTGGCTTTGTGCGGCCTGCCACGCGCCTGTGGGCACGATACCCTGAGGCCGCTGACCGGCGAGCACGTCAGGGCCCAGCGCGATGTCACGCGTGGAGCGGCCGTCATCGCTGATGCTCAAACGCAGAGGCGCTCCGGCGTGCCAGTGCCAGATCTCCAGCGCATCAACCCGGTGCCAGTGCGAGCGGTCACCGGCTTCCAGCAGATAATAGATGGCGGTCGAGCGGGCACGCCCGTCCGGCCCGTCCACATCGCGAAAGGTTTCCGCATACCAGCCGCCTTCCGGATGCGGTTGCATACCCAGCGCCTCGATGATCTCCCCAGCCGAGCCCTGCATCCTAGAAATTATCCTTGCGCCGACGGATTTCAGCGAACACGTCCTCGTCATCCTCGCGGATCATGTCGAGATGCAGCCGCAGGGCCGGATCACTGACGCGCAGGAACGGGTTGGCAGCCTTTTCGGCGCCGATCGTGGTGGGAACCGTGGGTTCTCCGCGTGCGCGCTCAGCCTCAACCATCGCGGCATAGGCCTGCAGGTCGGTATTGTCCGGGTCCACCGTGAGCGCAAAGGCCGCATTCGCGGCGGTGTATTCGTGGGCGCAATAGACCTTGGTTTCGTCCGGCAGATCCGCCAGGCGGTTGAGGCTGTGCCACATCTCGGCCGGGGTCCCCTCGAACAGGCGTCCGCAACCCAGCGCAAATATCGTGTCGCCCACGAAAGCCAGTTTCTCGCTCGGAAAGAAGAAGCAGATATGGCCGCGCGTGTGACCGGGCGTGAAAATCACCTTGGCCCTGAAGGCGCCGAGCTCGACGATATCGCCGTCTGCCACCTCATGATCGATCCCGGGAATGCGGTCGACATCATAGGACGGTCCGACTATGCGGGCACCGGTCGCCGCCTTGATGGCCTCATTGCCGCCGGCATGATCCCAGTGGTGGTGCGTGTTCCAGACCTGGGTAATGGTCCAGCCGGCCGCTTTCGCCTCGCTCAGGATCATTTCCGGGTCGGGCGTGTCGATCGTCGCAGTCTCGCCGCTCTGCGGATCGTGGACCAGATAGCCATAATTGTCGGACAGGCATGCAAATTGCCGGATTTCTAGTGCGCTCATGATTGACTTCAAAACCGCTGCGGAGTGGATTGGATCTGTCTAGAACAAACTGCGGAGCAGACCTAGTGCGTCGTGATGCTATCGAACTGGATCGCTTTTACCGTACGACGCGCGGCGCGTTGGCTCAACGCATGATCGAGCGCCGGCTGAGTGCCGTCTGGCCCAACCTCAAGGATCTGGACGTGCTGGGCATGGGCTATGCCACACCCTATCTTCGGGACATGCAGGCGGAGGCGCGGCGATGCATCGATCTGATGCCAAGCACGCAGGGCGCCATCGCGCCCACGCATCCGTCGAACATCGTCATGGGTGACGAGACCCGCATGCCTTTCCCCGATGCGATGTTTGACCGGGTCTTGATGATCCACATGCTGGAGGAGGCCGATCACCTGCCGGGGCTGTTGCGCGAGACGTGGCGGGTGTTGGCCCCGGAAGGGCGCGTCGTGATCGTATCCGCCGCACGGGCCGGGGTCTGGGCATTGTCCGATGCCACGCCCTTTGGCCATGGACGACCTTTCTCCCGCGGTCAGTTATCGCACTTGCTCGATGACGCCTTGTTCGAGCCGGTGGCCTGGTCGCGGGCGCTCTATGCGCCGCCCTGGCGATGGGCTTCAGGGCGCAGCCTGGCGAATGCCTGGGAAAATGCCGGCGAAAAACTCTGGTCTGGCCTCGGCGGTGTCATCCTGGTGGAAGCTGTGAAACGCACCAGCGCGCTACGCCCGATCGGGCGCGCTGCGCGTGCTTCCACGCGCGCTCTTGATGAACGTACCCACCCCGCGCTATCTCCGCAGCAGATACCTTCTGACCTGCGTTCCGAGAAAGGCGCTTCCCATGACGATCCAGCCCCGTGACGGCATTCTCGACATCCGCCCCTACAAGCCTGGTGCTGCGGATGCGCCGGGTATCGAGAACCCGGTAAAGCTCTCCTCCAACGAAAATGCGCTTGGCTGTTCGGACAAGGCTGCGGAAGCGTTCCGCAACGCCTCGGGCGATCTGCACATCTATCCCGACGGTGGTGCCACGGTTCTGCGCGAGACCATCGCGCGCGAGGAAGGTCTGACCGCCGAGAATATCGTCTGTGGCTGTGGCTCTGACGAGCTGCTGCAATTGCTCGGGCGCGCCTATCTCAATCCCGGCGACAAGGTTGTTCAGTCCCAGTATGGCTTCCTGGTCTATCGCCTGGTCGCCATGCAAAGCGGATGTGACATCGTGTCGGCGCCGGAGACGGGCTATCGCACGGACATCGATGCCCTGATCGAGACTGCGGGTGATGACGCCAAGATCGTCTTCCTCGCCAATCCGAACAATCCGACCGGTACCTATGTCTCCGATGCAGAGATCCGGCGTCTGCGTGATGCGCTGCCGCCGACCACCCTGCTGGTGATCGACGCGGCCTATGCCGAATTTGTCCGTGAGGCAGACTACACGGCCGGACTGGAACTGGCGCGCGAGCGGGACGATGTCATCGTCACCCGGACATTTTCCAAGATCCACGGCCTGGCCGCGGTCCGCCTGGGCTGGGCCTATGGCTCCAAATCTATCATCGACGTGCTCAATCGCGTTCGCGGCCCGTTCAACGTCAACCTTCCTGCCATCGAGGCCGGGACTGCGGCGATCCAGGATCGTGATTTCATGACACGTTCCGCGGATCACAATCAGGAATGGGTGGCTTTCCTGCGTCAGCAGATTGGTGGGCTGGGCCTTGAGGTCACGCCGAGTGTCTGCAATTTCGTCCTGGTGCACTTCCCGGCAGATGGGGCGAAGACCGCAGATGCTGCCGACAAGTATCTCACGGCACGTGGACTGATTGTCCGCGGCGTACAGCCCTACGGTCTGCCCAATTCATTGCGCATCACGGTGGGCAAGGAAGCGGAGAACCGCGCCGTTGTCGACGCGCTTACCGCGTTTATGCAGAGCTGATTATTCGGCGACGCGTCCGATGCGGATCGGACCGAGATAGATGCCGCCATCGCGCAGCCGGAAGCCGAGTGACACGCCTTCCGGTCCGCGCGGGGCCATCATGGCCGCCAGGCGCAGCGCTTCCTCATTTTCCTCCGGGATCAGCCCGGCATTGACCAGCGCGAGCGCCAGGGAATCCGGATCGGAAATGCGCATGGACAGGCGACCATCAGGTTGCGCCTCGTCGTCCAGGCTCAACTCGCCTTCGCCGGCCAGCTGCGCCGGCCCCCAGTCCAGCAGGGCGTCATGGATCTGCAATTGTCCGCCGGCGCGGCTCCACTGACCGGCATCCCCGTCGCGGGCGAGCGCCGCCCATTCGGTGACTTCGAAATCCAGTCGGATCTGTTCGCCGGTTGCTCCGAAGGCCCGGGTCAGCGCTTGAGACGCGTCAGTTTCGGATGCGCGCACGCCGTTGGCCTCTACCCGGACGCGCAGTGAATCGGTCTCTTCAACGGCACCGCCCAGCACGAAAGTCTCAACATAATCGACATCGACCGGGTCACCTGAGAGGGTGTCGATCGACAGCGCGGTGATTTCCGCGCCGATCCTGACGGTTTCGCCGAGCTCATTGGTGCGCAGGCTCACGCGTGCGTCCTGGGCGTTCAGGACCAGGTCGCGGTCCGAACGCACATGTACGGGGCCGGCAAAACTGACGATCCAGTGCGAGAAATCATAAGGCAGGGCGTTCGCCTGAACGCGATCAAGCGTGGCATTCCAGCCGCCATCACTTCGCGGCGCGGTGATGTCTGCACCGGCGATCTCAATCTGGAAGCGATAGGGATAGCCGCGGACCTGCAGTTCGGAATAGGCGATCTGATAGCCAACGCTTTCCTTTTCCTCGATCCATTCGAGGACAGCCTCATTGACCTTGCTCGCTGCAAAAAACCAGTAGACGGAATACAGCACGAGCAGCGCAAAAATGCCGGCGATAGGCAGGATAAACTTCAGATGCGCGCGCAACGCCTTACTCCTCATGTGCGACGGATCAGTCCTCCAGCAGGCGATCGGACGCAGTACTGATACGCTCATGCAATGTCTGCATGAAGCTGGCCTTGTCGAGACCCGGCTCGATCGGCTCAAGAAACTCTACAATAATCGTGCCTGACTTTTTCAGACCGCAGTAGTTTTTCAAATATACACCGGAGTTCAAGGCCACCGGTACACATGGCACACCCATGGATTGGTAGAGGCCTGCAATACCCGGCTTCAGGTCCGGGTTTTCGCCCGGCTCGACGCGTGTGCCCTCCGGGAAGATCAGGACCTGGCGGCCGTCCTGGCCACGCTGCGCCGCATCCTTGAGCATTTTGCGCAGTGTCTTCGAGCCGCCCTTGCGATCAATGCTGATATTCCCGAGCTTGACCGCGTACCAGCCGAAAATAGGCATGTAGATCAGGGATTTCTTCAGGATGATCGCGGGGTCCGGAAGGATGCCCCAGAACGCCAGCGTCTCCCACATGCTCTGGTGCTTGGAGGCGATCAGCGCGCCGCCCTGTGGCAGGTTCTCGCGTCCGCGGATCTCGATCTTGACGCCGCAGATCAAGGCCAGGCCCGGCCAGAGAAGCTTGAGATAGAATTTCAGTACACCGCGGCTCCAGCTGCGCGGACCGAGGATCAGCGGAATGCCGCCGAGGCCGACAATGATCATCAGCCCGTACATGTAGATGTAGAAGATAAGGGAGCGAAGTGCGGTCATTAGGCCTATTCACGATCATCAAGCAGCGCGGAACCCACCCAGACCGTCGCGTATTTCGCGTATTCCTGGATCCACAATCGTACCGTTGCCGGGGTTTCCCAAGGCGGCGAGGTGCGGACCGGATAGGCGATCAATTCCGTGTTCGGCATGGCGCGCTTCATTTCCAGAAGGCTCCGCGGGAGATGATAGTCAGATGTCACAATGATCAAGCGATTATAGCTGTTGGCGCGGGCCCATCGAGCGGTCTCGCGGGCATTGCCGACGGTATCAAAGGCCTCTCGGTCCAGCGTCACACAACAGTCCAGCTGTGCCTGTTCAAGGCTGGACTGGGCCAGTATGTCATCCTCGGACACCGTCGAATGCACACCGCTGATCAGCATGCGCTGGGCGGCTCCGTTTCGCAAAAGCATGGCGCCCGCCTGAAGGCGGCCTGCATCCCCGGTCAGGACGATGATCGCATCTGCCTGCACCGCGGAACCGGGCGTGTTCATGCCCGAGACGCGGCCGGCGAAGCTGCCGAAACCGATCAGGGCCGAGACCACGGCCAGAAAAGCCAGAGCCTGAAGCAACCGCATCGTCAAACGCACACGTCATCCCCATTGGTTCGGACTTCAACACTGAACTTTGCGCGTGCAGACCGCAAGAAAATTTCGTCGCTGTTTCCGCGTACTAGCACTACCAGCGCCCGCGCAGATCCGTGCTGACCGCGAGCCGTGCCGACACGGCAGACGTGGCGCCCGCGAGCACGGGGGCAACTGCCAGCATGATCAGCTCGAACGGGTTGGTCGACCAGCGCGGCAGGAAGAACGCCATGTCCGCACTGCTTCCCCCGGAGCTGACGATGAGAGAGACGAGAATGGCGATAATCGCACCGGCTGTACCGGCCTTGAGGCCCAGCATGAAAAAACGGCGCTGGAAAAGGGCAGCGATGAAACGATCTTCCGCTCCCGACAGGTGCAAGGCATCAATCACGTCGACCCGCGCGGCGAGGCTCGCCCGCGCAGCAAAGGCCACGACAGCGGCAGCCGCTCCTGTAAGCAAGGCGAGAAGCGAGAGCGCCAGCGTCCGCGCGAAACCGGCCGCCCGTCGCACAGCCTGTGCCCATTGCCCGTGATCATCGACGCTGGCCGCGAGGCCGGCATTGTCCAGCAATGTCTGGACCTGTGTGACTGACACGGCTTCCGGCGCGCTCAAACGGACCTGAACCAGCAGGGGAAGCGGCAGATCCTCGGGAATGTTCCCGCTGCCCAGCCAGGGCGCGACCAGCGCCTCGGCATAGGCGCGGTCACGTGCCGTCGCCTGTTCGACCCCGTCCAGGGTGGCGATCAGGCTTGCGGCCTGCTGGGCATCCGTCTCTACATCGCGGTCGATAACCGGACGGATCTGGACAGTGAGATTGGTCTCCAGGTCTGAAGTCCAGTTTTCGGCCTGCTGCCAAGCGCCCCGCGCACCCAGGGCGGCGATACAGGCCAGGAAAACCAGAATGGCTGCGACGACGAACAGCGGGCGGTCCCGGCCGGCGTCCGGCGGCAGCAGGGCACCGGATCCGCCCCGGGGGGGTGGGGGAATGTCATGTGTCGTCATGATCTTCCTCCTGGTCATCTC
>JAYZXG010000369.1:0-2690 GCA_036141435.1 Pseudomonadota bacterium
GGCGCTGGAAGTGCTGACAGGTCCGGGCTGGGGCTAGCATCCCCCCATGTCCGGGGCGGAAAACTACGGCGCGCTCGCCTTGATCGCCAGGGCATGCACCGGGCCGGCCAGTTCCTCGGCCAGGGCCTCGTTGATCATGCGGTGAATGGCAACACGGTTCTGGCCCTTGAAACGCTCAGCGACAATTTTCACTGTGAAATGGCTTTGACCACCCGGGCGTGCACCGGCATGTCCGGCGTGCAGATGGCTGTCATCGATCACATCCAGCTCGGCCGGCGTGAAGGCCGCTTGCAGCTTGGTTTCGATCAGGGCGCGGACATCAGACATTTTTGATCTCTTTTCTCGTCGCTTTCATTGCCGCTTTACCAGCGAGCCCCCATACTTGGAAACATGGCTGAAGCATTCAACTATAAACCGCGTTTCAAGGACATCCGGATCAAGCCGCCCAAGGACGAGCCGGCGCCGGAGGAACGTGTGTGCGAATGGCCCGGCTGTAAAAAGCATGGCGACAGCCGTGCGCCCAAGTCCAATGACCAGCTCAACGACTTCTACTGGTTCTGCCAGAGCCATGCGGGCGAGTACAACAAGTCGTGGAATTTCTTCGAGGGCATGAGCGAGAATGCCGCCCAGTCCTTCCGCGAGAGCGCGGCCTATGGCCACCGCCCGACCTGGAGCTGGCGCAATACCCACTCGGCATCGGCGAAGGCCTCCAAGGCGTCGGAGAATTTCCAGGACGGTTTCTCCGACCCTTATGGCATGTTCGGCGACCGCAAGGGGCCCGAGCGCGAGGCGGACACAGGTCCCCGCATGGGCCGTCTCCAGACCAAGGCGCTGGAGACCATGTCGCTTGATCCGGATGTGAAACCCTCTGCCGTACGCAAGCGCTATGCAGAGCTGGTGCGCCAGTTCCACCCGGATTCCAATGGCGGCGACCGCTCCTCCGAGGAGCAACTGGGACGGGTCATCGCGGCCTACCAGATTCTCAAGAATGCCGGCATGGCGTGACTAGACCGGTGTTGATGGCGGATCGAAGGCCACCGCATAGCCATCCTCCAGGTGACGCACGACACGCCCGGTCAGAACGCCAATGCGGAGTTCAAGGCCGATGCGCGGCCGATTTTCACTGAGAAATGCGACGCCCGTAAGGGACATGTCCTTGATGTGGGCAGTTTCGCTCGAACCATCCGCAAATTCGACCAGATCGGCACCGCCCCCCTGGCCGCACCGGTCGCTCACGCGACGCTCATCCATATGCAACCGCTCACGGTTGAACTGGAGCAAGATCTGACTGGCCAGTCGCTTCTTGGCTTCATCGCAAATGGTAAAGCGCATCCCGAAATCAAAAGGATCGGCACGCACCACCTTGCCTCCGATGCGACCGATACAAGCAACGTCAATGACGACGTCCTCCCCGAGACCGGGAACCGATCGCGTTTCAACGCAGGCGCCTCCCGGGGACAGATCAATAATCGTACAATGCATCGGGTGTCCCCCATCAGCGCAAATCCGCCCATGAAGCGCCACTGCTGTTCGCGCATGGGCGCGACGTTCGTGCGGGGTCTCCGATTCCGGCACAACAGAAACAATGGGTTGTGATGTCATAGCTGATCCCTCATCTGGCTGCCGCTTCTTTGAAAGTGAGGCAACCCACCTTCAACCCGTCCACGATGTCGGGAACATCTTTCGAAATTACATCAAGTTAGAAGTAAAATTTGATTCAAATTTTCCGAGTTTGAACCCGCGTCCAGAAATGGCGGGTACTGTGACCAGAGCGAGACCTGCCCTTCCCCCGCATCGGCAGCGTGCTATAGATCTATAGGACTCCTATAGCGGCCTTGCCGCCTCCCCAAGAAGACCGGTTCCATGAGCGATAGTTTCCCCCTCCAGGCGCCTGACGCCATTGCAGATACCAAAGCGCTGTTCGGTTTCGATGCCGGCTTCGAGGTCCCGATGTTCTCGCAGCGCGACGAGCACACGCCGATCATTGACGAGAACTATGTCTTCGACCCGGCGACCACGCGCTCCATCCTGGCGGGGTTTGCCTATAATCGCCGCGTCATGATCCAGGGCTATCACGGCACCGGTAAATCCACCCATGTCGAACAGGTCGCCGCCCGCCTCAACTGGCCGATGGTGCGCGTGAACCTGGACAGCCATGTCAGCCGTATCGACATGGTCGGCAAGGACGCCATCGTCCTCAAGGACGGCAAACAGATCACAGAATTCCAGGAAGGCATCCTGCCGTGGGCCCTGCAGCGCCCGGTCGCCCTCCTGTTTGATGAATATGATGCCGGTCGTCCGGACGTGATGTTCGTGATCCAGCGCGTGCTGGAAGCCTCCGGCTCTCTGACCCTGCTGGACCAGACCAAGGTCATCCGCCCGCACCCGCATTTCCGCCTTTTCGCCACCACGAACACGATCGGTCTGGGTGATACCACCGGCCTTTATCACGGCACCCAACAGATCAACCAGGGCCAGATGGACCGCTGGTCCATCGTCTCGACGCTGAACTACCTGCCGTTCGAGACCGAGAACAAGATCGTCCTGGCCAAGATGAAAAAGATTGCAGCGGCCGATGGCGGCGAGGACATGGTCGCCAACATGGTCAAGGTCGCGGATCTTTCCCGCGAAGCTTTCATCAATGGCGATATCTCCACCGTGATGAGCCCGCGTACGGTGCTGACCTGGGC
>JAYZXG010000370.1:0-4673 GCA_036141435.1 Pseudomonadota bacterium
CGCCTCATGCAGACACGCCCAGACATCCAAGATCTCCGACATCGCCTGCTGGCCTGGTATGACCGGGAAGGGCGCAGCCTGCCCTGGCGGGTGCGGCCCGAGGACCGTCAGTCGGGCGTGGTCGCGGACCCCTATGCCATCTGGCTGTCCGAAATCATGCTGCAGCAGACAACGGTCCCCCATGCGACGCCGTACTGGCACCGCTTTCTGGCGCTGTGGCCCGGTGTCGAGGACCTGGCCGCCGCGCCGCGCGAGGACGTCATGCGCGAGTGGGCAGGGCTGGGGTATTATGCGCGCGCGCGCAATCTGCACGCCTGTGCCCAGACGGTGGCAACAGAGCATGCGGGACAGTTTCCTGATACGTTGAAGGGGCTGCTGGCCCTGCCGGGCATCGGCGAGTACACGGCGAATGCGATCCTCGCTGCGGCTTTCAACGCCCCCGCGAGCGTGGTGGATGGCAATGTCGAGCGGGTGATCACGCGCTTTTACCGGGTCCAGGCCGCGCTTCCCAAATCCAAGCCCGAGATCAAGCGTCTTGCCGCCGAGATCGCCTGTCCGGACCGGTCATGTGATTATGCGCAGGCGATCATGGATCTGGGCGCCACAATCTGTACGCCCAAATCGCCCGATTGTGACGCCTGTCCGTGGTCGCAGGGCTGTCAGGCGCGCGCAGAGGGTGACGTGCTGCGCTACCCGCTCAAGGACCGCAAGAAGCCCAAACCGGTGCGTCGGGGGATCGCCTGGCTGGTGCGTCATGACGGCAAGGTCTGGCTTCGGACCCGGGCAGACCAGGGTCTGCTCGGCGGCATGCGGGAAGTTCCGTCCACGCCATGGGCCGACGCAGAACCGGAGTGGCAACCGCCATTTGATGCAAACTGGACCGCTCGCGGCGAGGTCAAACACGTCTTCACCCATTTCGAGTTGAAATTGTCGGTGCAGGAGGCTGCGCCGCCAGCCGGCTGGACGCCAGCATCGGGTGACTGGGTGAACGAGACTGCGCTCGACCGGGAAGCCTTGCCCAGCGTGATGCGCAAGGTTCTGGCCATCCGTCTGGGGGTCAGTCGCTAGGCGTCATCCGGCGGTCGGCGCTGCAAGCGCCTCCATCATCGCATTGAAGAAATCGGGTGCGTTCAGCGGCTTGGCAGCAAAGCTGTTCATTCCCGCAGCCCGGCAGGCCCGGGCATCCTCTTCCGTGGCATTGGCCGTCAGCGCCACGATCGGCAGAGTGCTGCGGCCATTGCCCAGGGCGCGGATCTGCCGGGTTGCTTCCAGGCCGTCCATGACCGGCATGCGCATATCCATCAGGACGAGATCGAACGCGCTGTCCACGACGGCATCCACGCCCTGCTTGCCATCATGCGCTTCGGTAACGCGGGCGCCCAGCGGTTTGAGGAAAGCCTTGGCGACCTCGCGATTGATCAGATTGTCCTCGACCAGCAGGATCGAGCGATCATGCAGCGGCGCAAATTGCGGGTCCTTGGCCAGTTCCACCGGGGTCTGGGCGACGGTCTCCACCGTATCACGGCGAGATTTGCCAGCCAGCTTGAATTCCAGCGTGAAGCACGACCCCTTGCCCGGGGCGGAATCTACCCGGATATCGCCGCCCATCATGCGGGCCAGATTGCGTGAGATAACCAGGCCCAGCCCGGTACCACCAAACCGCGTCGACGTTGACGCATCGGCTTGCTGGAACGGGGCGAAGAGCTTTTCGGTGACGGCGGCGTCCATGCCGATGCCGCTATCCTCGACCGCAACGGCGATGATGTGTCCATCCTCGACCTCACGCGCAGAGGCGCGGGTGATGATCTTGCCGCTATCGGTGAACTTGATCGCGTTGGACAGCAGGTTTGACAGGCATTGTCTGACGCGGTGGGCGTCGACAGTGCCGGAATCGGGCAATGCGGGATCCATCTCCAGCTTGAATTCCAGCCCCTTGTCACCGGCCTGGGCCGAGAACAGAGCGTGGATGTCATTCAACAGCTGGGGCAGCTGTACCTGGGTCGGGGACATTTCCAGCTTGCCGGCCTCGATCTTGGACATGTCGAGGATATCGCTGAGCAGGAGCGTCAGCGTTTCACCCGATGCCTGGATCATGCGGGCCTGTTCCTTCAGTTCCGGCTCTTCCAGGTTGGACTCCAGGGCCTGCGCAAGCCCGTAAATCCCGTTCAGGGGGGTGCGCAGCTCATGGCTCATATTGGCGATGAATTCACTCTTGGCCTGATTGGCCTTTGCCAGTTCACGGGTGCGCGCCTCCACCCGATCTTCCAGTTCGGTCATCAGTTGCCGATTGCGCAGGTCCTGGTCGGCGAGGGTGCGGGTCAATACACCGATCTCGTCACGCCGTGTGGCGAGGAGGTGGGTGGCGCAGGAGACATCGGGCCGTTTTTCCAGGTCCGGGGAGAAATACCGGGTCAAGGCGCCAAGCGGCGATACGATATGACGCCGGAAATACCACAGCAGGAACAGCGCCTGCAGGGCAACGCCGATGATGGCGACGGCGAGAATTTTTCCGGTTTCGCGGATAGCGTCGGCGCGCAGGGCCTCGCGATCGAGCAGGGTGACGTAGAACCAGTCCGGCCCGATCATGCGTGAAAACCCGACCAGCCATCGCCCGTCCGGGCTAACCAGCGCACCCTCCATCTCGCCGGATCCGAGGATGGCTTGGTGGATCATGTCGACACCGAGCTGGTCTGCCAGCGCGTCGACAACATCCTGGGTGATCTCTCCGTCGAGCAGGTCGCGGTGTGCGATCAAGTCGCCGGCACTATTGATGAAGATATTCTGTCCATCCGGCAGCGTGTCCGTCATGGCTTCGCGGAAATGCGCCTGCAGTGGAACCGTGGTTCCAAACGCTCCCAGATGTTCGCCATTGCGACGCACGGGCGTGAAGCAGCCGGTTGTCAGCGCTTCGCGGTTCTGGATGAAGGCGATTTGGGACAACTCATCGCACAGGAAGGCCCCGTCCGGATTGCTCTCGGGTGTGACAAGCTGGGTGAAGCTGAACTGGGTGAGGTCAAAATCCGGGGGCGCCTCGCGGCGATAGAACATCAGCTGGTCTTCGCGCGATGCCGCAGAGATGACGAGCTCGTTATAGGGGGTGAAGAGGTAGAGGTTCTGGACGCGCCCCTCGAGCATTTCACCGCCCTGGTCGACCACATTATAGGCTGCAAGCAGCAGGCGTTTGCGGTTGATGTCGAGCGGTTGCAGGGACCCCATGAATGCGCCAACACCATGATGGAAATTCCCGTGCTCGTCTGTGTACCCGTCGAAGAGGACGTCGATCGAGCGTCTTGTACCATCGTCATTGACCGGGAAGATCCGGTCGAATTCGGCTTCGACCCGAGCGTCCGACAACGCGCCCAGGCGGCGGCCCAGGGCGGTTTGCGCGGTGACATGCGCCTGGCGAATCTCCAGGAACATGTCATTGGCCCGCAATGCGCGCTCCGCGATATACATGTCGAGGGATTGTGTCTGCTGACGTTCGATATCGCGCCAGAAGCTGTTGGCAACGAGGATGGTCGCGACAACAGAGAGTGCCAGCGTGGACAGCAGGATCGCTGTGACGATTCTCAGTGTCAGTGATCGATTCAACTCAGCCCCCTACGCCGAACCGCCAGATTTGCCCGATTTGCCATGCCGGCCAAGCCGTCCGGTGGCGTCTTGCGACCTTGAGTTGGGGCGGAGTTTGCCGAGCGCAGTCCGCTGTCTCATCTCGCTGTCGCGCGCCGCCGGTGGCGCCGGCCTAATTCTCCAGTGTCGCCCGCACTTCCGAGCGCAGGACATCGATCGGTGCCAGCCCCTGCTTGGTCCGGACGTGCCAGTAGGTCCAGCCATTACAGCTGGGAGCCGCCTGTAGCTGGGCGCCCACCTGGTGGATGGAGCCGGCGCGTTCGCCAGCGACCAGGGTGCCATCCGCGCGGACTCGGGCCGTGTTGCGACCCTTCGGGCAGTAGAGCGTGTCACCCGGCTTGACCAGGCCGCGTTCAACCAGCGCACCAAAGGGAATCCGCGGCTGGGCGCGTTTGGACTGGGTGACATCGAGCGCTTCACGGGACGCCGGCTCAATGGCGGTGAGGCGTTCCCGCGCGACCGCGATATAGGCCTCATCGCGCTCGACGCCGATGAAGTGACGACCCAGTCGTTTGGCGGCTGCACCGGTTGTACCGGTGCCGAAGAACGGATCCAGGACCACGTCACCCGGATTGGTGGTCGACAGGAGGACGCGATGCAGCAGGGCTTCCGGTTTCTGCGTCGGATGGGCCTTCTTGCCATCGGCATCCTTCAGGCGTTCCCCGCCCGAGCAGATCGGCAGTGTCCAGTCGGAGCGCATCTGTACCCCGTCATTAAGCGCCTTCATGGCGGCATAGTTGAAGGTCGGGCGGGCCTCCTTGGTCTTGGCCGCCCAGATCAGGGTCTCGTGCGCATTGGTAAAGCGCGTGCCCTTGAAATTCGGCATCGGATTGGACTTGCGCCAGATGATGTCGTTGAGCACCCAGAAGCCGGCATCCTGCAGGATTGAGCCAACCCGGTAGATATTGTGATAGCTGCCGATGACCCAGAAACCGCCATTGGGCTTGAGGACGCGGCGGGCCTGTTCCAGCCATTGCCAGGTAAACAGGTCGTATTCGTCAAATCCGCCGATCTGATCCCAGTCATTGTCGACGGCATCGACC
>JAYZXG010000371.1:0-4534 GCA_036141435.1 Pseudomonadota bacterium
GTGTTATGATCAGCGCTACATCCACATGGCCGTGATCGCCCTGGGACTCGCCAGCGGCGTCGGACTGATCCTGCGTCCGGGCCTGGCACGGTTTGCGCCGCACATGATCTTCGCCGTGGCCCTTGTCCTGCTCTATTCCGCCGGGTTCGCGGGCTGGCATGCCGGCATCGAGTATGATTGGTGGGCTGGACCGGCGTCGTGCACGGCGGGTGGTACAGGCAATATCTCGGCCGGCAGTATTCTCGATGCACTGGAATCCCGCGTCATCGTCCCGATGTGTGACGAAGCCAGCTGGACACTCTTCGGCATTTCCATGGCCGGTTACAACGCGCTGATTTCTCTGGCCATGGCCGCCGTTTCCATCTTCGTCGGCTATCGTGGTCTGAAAGGCGATGCGGCATGAGCGCGGATGGCGGCATCCCCCTTCCCGGCAAGCGTCGCAACCCGGACCGTCTGCAGGAAATGATCCGCGTGGACCACGCGGGCGAATACGGGGCCGTCGCGATTTACCGTGGCCAGCGCGCCATTTTCGACAAGCTGCCGCACAAGGCCCGGATCGCCAAACAGCTCGAAGAAATGGAAGCTGACGAACAGGCCCATCTCGACGCCTTTGATGATCTGATCATGACGCACAAGGCGCGGCCAACCGCACTGGCGCCAATCTGGAATGTCGCTGGCCAGGCACTGGGTGCCGCAACGGCGCTGATGGGCGAACGGGCAGCCCACGCCTGTACCGAGGCTGTCGAGAGCGTCATCGAGCAGCATTATGCCAGCCAGATCACCGAGCTGCGCGCCATGGGCGAAGACGAGCTGGCAGACCTGTTCACCAGGTTCCGCGACGAAGAGATCGCACATCATGACCTCGCCGTCGACGAGGGCGCGCGCGATGCAGCGGGTTACCCCCTGCTGTCGGCTTTCATCAAGACCGGCTGTCGCACTGTTATCAAGATCGCAGAGAAGATCTGAGACCACATTTAACGCCCAAGGCTTGAGCCCGACCCCGCTTCGTCCTATCCGGTCGACCAAGGGAGCGGCACATGAATCAGAAAGACAAACTTCTCGACGGCATCCCGGTCTTCGTCGAAGTCGTCCGGCGCGGCGGCTTTTCCGCAGCGGCCGAAACGCTGGGCCGCTCGGCCTCGCACGTGTCCAAGGAAGTCACGCGCCTGGAAGAGCGCCTGGGTATGCGCCTGCTGCAACGAACAACGCGCTCCATCAACCTGACGGAGGAAGGCCGCGCCTATTTCGAAACGGCCGAGCAGATTGTCGACCTGGCCAGCCAGGCGGAAGCCGCTGCCGCGGGAACGCATGACCAACCGCATGGCACGCTGAAAATCGCCGCCCCGATGAGCTATGCGCTCAATTTTCTCAATCCGATCCTGCCGAAATTCATCGACCAGGCGCCCGATGTGCAGCTGGATATCGATCTCAATGACCGCCGGTCCGATGTCATCGGCGAGGGGTTTGACCTGGCCCTTCGCATTGGCGACATGCCCGACAGCTCGCTGATCGCGCGCAAGCTGGGCGCTTTCCGGGGCGTCGTCGTTGGCACACCGGACTTCTGGGACAGACACGGGCGTCCCGAGAACCCGCGTGATCTGGCCGATATGCCCTGCACCGGATACTCGAATGTGCGCTTTCCCAATCGCTGGCCCTTCCCCGATGGCGAGGGCGGGGTGATCGATGTAACGGTACCGCTGCTGGTGAAGAGCAATAGCGGGGCGCTGTCCATGGACTTCGTTCGCGCCGGCAAGGCCGCGGCCCGCCTGCCCGATTTCTTCTGCTGCGAGGAAGTCCGCTCAGGCACGCTGGAAGTGGTGCTCGAGGCATTCGAGCGCGACCCCATCCCGCTCTGGGCCGTCTACCCGCACCGGGCGCATATCACGCCCAAGGTGCGGGCTTTTGTGGAGTTCCTGGAGCGCGAGCTCAAGACCTAGCCGTCAAAGGCGGCGCAGGGCCCTTCAGGGGCGAGATGGCAACCGCCTTCCACATAGGTCTTCAGGCGACCGGCGATGAAATGGGTCCACACGCCGTGGACAATCCCTGCCAGCTCGGCATCGATCTCGCCATGCATGGCGAGTTCGACGGTGAACCCGGTCGTATCCGTATCCACCTCTTCCAGGGACCAGCTGATCAGCAGATCGTAGGATCGCTCGATCAGGCCCAACGGGCCGTCCATGCGCAAGGTTGACGGGGCATCGACGAAGATGATGTCGGCATGGATCATCCCATCGGCCCCACCCGGTTCGAAACGCTCGTAGAAATGCCCGCCGGCGCGCGGCTCGATCACCAGCTCGGCCGGGTTGCCGGACCAGGTGTGATCCCACCAATAGGACACCTCACCGGTTGCCGCCTCCCACACCTCATCGCGCGGCGCTTCGATGGTGATGGTCTGGGTCGTGCGAAAGCCCTGGACCTCGAACGGCTGGACGACCGGAGCGTCCTGGACCAGCAGGGCGGCGAGCAGAGTGAGCATGATTACGTGTCCTTCCAGTCTTCATGGGCATGACGAATGCGCAGGATTTCGATGCGGGCGCCCTCGGCCCGGTAAATCACGATATGGGACCGATGGGTGTGTATTCTCAGCCTGAGATCATTGGAATTTATGACCGGATTGGCAAACGGAAACTCAGCCAGATCATGAAGGGATAACGTCAACTCGCGCAGATACGCGTCCGCCTGGTCGACACCGAATTTGCGACCGCCATCCAGAAACACCTGCCCAAGATCATGTTCAGCGGCTCTGGAGACCTCGATCTTCATTTGTCCGGGCGGTAGGTCTTTCGAACCCGCTCATAGAGCTCATCGGGTGTCATCGTGACAAACCCGCTCTGCTCGGCCTCCTGGACCATCACCCGCAGCGCCTCGGTTTTCTCGCGTTTCTCGACATCACGGCGGATCAGATCGCGCACATAATCGGACGCATTGGCGTAAAGCCCGGCATCGGCCTGGGCCTCAACCCAGTCCTTGAGCGCTTGCGGAAGAGAGATATTCATAGTCGCCATGGCGGAGCTCCTTGGCGAGAAGCGTGTGATTTTTGGCAAAGATTGTCAAATTTTGGCAATATCGACCGAGGTCCAGAGATCTTCGCTTACGAGATGGAAACAGCTGCCACGCGCGAGTAGCCGGTCGTCCCGACCCAGCGCTCGCCCGAACAAATCGTCCGCTGTCAGGCTTCTTTCATGTTTCCAGCCGGAAGACGCCCATTGGCCCAAATGGAATTGCGCGTCTTTGTAAGCCTCCTGGAAAAGCAACCATTCATCTGAGAATGCGGCTCGTTTGACCGGATGAGGCGCACGCGACAGACGGCGCTGCTCTGCCATATCCAATGTGTATTCGATGACAGGAAAGCTGGAGTACCAAGACGCCAATACTCGGTCTTCGCTCACATTAAGCGCATAGCAGTCATCTATCGCCTCTCCAGGGCTCGACCTGAGAGAGCCATCAAGACCTAAACGGACCAGACCCCGCTGCGACAGCTCGTTGTCACCAAACACTCCCTCGTCAAAATAGCCAATCCAGGCCATTCCCTCAGCATCAAGCTGCAAATGCTCGATTGCGTCACCACAGTACATCTGCGCGGTGGACTTATCTGGCCTGATCACCATCCCATTCGGACAACCCGGCTCCTGTAGAGCCGAGGCGACCAACACAGTCCCATCTAGACCTTGGTCCAAGAGAGGAAAATCCGGGCACGGGTCGATGACCGTAAGAACATCCCATGTGGACTTCTGGTGAGCACAGATATGCCCGCGCCCATCGAGGTCACGGAACAGAGTAATGAGGCTCCCCCCCAGCGTGATGTTCAGCGCGACCAGCGACCAGCCGGCAGGCGCGGACGGCAAACGAAGTGAGCGGCGAGGAAGAACGATCATGTTGGGATTCCAAACAGATTATTGAATCGTCGTCCACCACCAGCCACGAAAAAGCCGAACCCAATTGGGCCCGGCTCTTGTCTGTTCCAGATCCCGGACCACGTCCGGGATGATCGCTGGCGCGGTGCGCCTGGCGATCAGTTATCCAGGAAGCTCCGCAGCTTGCGCGAACGGCTCGGGTGTTTGAGCTTGCGCAGGGCCTTGGCTTCGATCTGGCGGATACGTTCGCGGGTGACCGAGAATTGCTGGCCGACTTCTTCCAGCGTGTGGTCGGTATTCATGCCGATGCCGAAACGCATGCGCAGGACACGTTCCTCCCGCGGGGTCAGGGACGCCAGCACGCGGGTCGTGGTCTCGCGCAGGTTGGACTGGATGGCCGCATCGATCGGCAGGACAGCGTTCTTGTCCTCGATGAAATCACCGAGATGGCTGTCTTCCTCGTCACCGATCGGCGTTTCCAGCGAGATCGGTTCCTTGGCGATCTTCATCACCTTGCGCACCTTCTCGAGCGGCATGGCGAGCTTTTCGGCCAGTTCTTCCGGCGTCGGCTCGCGACCGATCTCGTGCAGCATCTGACGGCTGGTGCGGACGATCTTGTTGATGGTCTCGATCATGTGCACCGGAATACGGATGGTGCGCGCCTGGTCCGCGATAGAGCG
>JAYZXG010000372.1:0-4052 GCA_036141435.1 Pseudomonadota bacterium
CTCGAGCCGGCTGAGCAGCCCGCTGGTCAGGCTCCGGGTGTGCAACCACGCCGGAAATGCCACGCACACAGGTGCGGACACGCGGCACGAAAAATCTGGTCCGAGCGCACGCAACAGACTTGCTGCAGCGCACAAGTTAGCGCTAGCATCACCATATTCTCTGCGGTCGAGACACGGCCGCACCAGACGAACAGGGATCCGACACGATGAGCAAAGCGCTGGAACACAAGGACGCATTGTTTGCGGCATTGCGGAACTATGCCGATCAGATCTCCGCGGACCCCAAGACCAATTCGGTCTTCCGCCTGGCTCAGGATCTGTTCACCCAGCTTTCCAGCGGCGAGACAGCGCCGCAGGCTCTTGTGGCCCAGGCCCAGGCGATCGGTGAGGACCTGGCGGGTGCGCGCGCGCACCGCCTTCTCCAGCAACACGGGCTGGATGCTGCCAACCCGTGGCAAGACCTCGCCGAACGCATCGAAGCCGACGCCGGCAAAGGCCTGGAACATTTCCGGGAAACGTATGAGCGGCCGATCGGCGGACTGGTCTTCACCGCCCACCCGACCTTTGCCTACGAGCCGGCGACCTACGACCAGCTGGCCGCTCACGCTGTGAGCAATGCAGGTGCGGGAGATGGACCCGGGCCAACAGCGGCGAGAAAATCGGTGACGCTGGACGATGAACATGCCGCGACCCAGTCCGCGATCATCCACGCCCAGGCGGCCGCCCGTCGCTATCTCTCCACCCTGCTGCATGCCGCCCGGCACGCCTTCCCGAAGGACTGGCACCTGCTCGAACCGGTCGCACCTTCGGTCGCATCATGGGTGGGTTATGATCTGGACGGACGCTCGGATATCAGCTGGTCCAAATCCTTCGCCAATCGCATCCAGGAGAAGGCCGATCAGCTCGATCGCTATCACGCCGCGGTGGAGCGCCTGCTTGACCGCAGTCAACTCGCACCGCTGGTGCAGGTGCGCGAACGGCTGGCACGGGCCTGTGCGCTGGCGCACCGCGAGGCCGAGGCCTTCGCAGGGGCGGGCGATGACCTGGAGCGCATCGTGGAGGCGGCGAATCTGCTGACGCAGCCGGATCCCGACCGCCTGGTCGACCTGGATGTCATCCGCGCCCAGTTGCGCGCGGTCGCGGCAGGCGAAAAGAACGCTCCCGCCCTGCGGCTGGACTGCGCTGTCCTGGCAGCGGAAATGCAGAGTTATGGCCTGGGCACTGCGCGCATACACCTGCGTCTGAATGCGGTTCAGATCGGGTCTGTCATTCGCCGGGATCTCGGCGTGCAACCCAATGATGCCAAGCTCGGTCGGGTGGCCCTGGAAACGCTGAATGAACGCGCCGCCAGCATCGAGCCCATCGCCATCAATTTCGGAGACCTCGTCTCGGAACAATCCACGGCCCGGCGCCAGATGATGCTGTGCGCTCAGATCCTCAAGCATGTCGATGCGCGTACACCTATCCGCTTCCTCATCGCTGAAAGCGAGAACCCGGCCACGGTCATGGGAGCGCTTTACCTGGCCAAGCAGTACGGCGTCGCCGACCGGCTGGACATCTCGCCCCTGTTCGAGACCCCCGATGCGCTGAAGAATGGCGGGCGGTTCATGACCAAGCTGATCCGGACCAGCAGCTTCGCCGATCATGTCCGCACCCGCGGCCAGCTGAGCGTCCAGTTCGGCTTTTCCGATGCCGGTCGCTTCATCGGGCAGCTGGCTGCCAGCATGGCGATCGAGCGCATCCAGAACCTGATCTCGCAATCGCTGGCCCGCGAGCTGCCGGGTATCGCGCTGCTGATCTTCAACACCCATGGCGAATCGATCGGCCGAGGCGCCTATCCCGGATCGCTGCAGGAGCGCCTCGACTATGTGCTGTCACCCTGGACACGCGCACGCTGCGCAGCCAAGTCGCTCGACCTGCGCAACGAGGTGTCCTTCCAGGGCGGTGATGGCCTGCTTCACTTCGCCCGTCCGGAGCTGGCGGACACCGCGATCGCGGCCCTGGTCACGCACGCGCTGTCGATCCCGGATATCCCGGACGACCCCTTCTACACAGACACCAACCTGGTCTGGGACTTCTACCGCGAGGTCCGCGACTGGCATGAACACCTGTTCGAGAGCGATGATTATGCCGGCCTGATCAGCAAGCTCGGCCCGGGCTTTCTGTGGCAGGCCGGATCGCGTCCGACGCGGCGGGCCAAGGCCGGGGGGCCGCGCACCCTGCGCGCCATCTCCCACAATGCCATTCTCCAGCAGATCGGCGCCCCGGTGAACTCTGCCTGCGGGATTGGCTCCTCCATGCCGAGCGAGCGCGACGAGCTGGTGCAGTTGATCAATCGCTCCGACCGCCTGCGCCAATTGGTGAACCTGGCCATCATGGCACGCATGAATACCAGCATCCCGGCCCTGCGCGGTTATGGCGAGGTGTATGACCCCAGCCTCTGGATCGCGCTCTCCAAACGCCAGTCCGATGATGTTCGCCGGGCCCGCATCCGGGTCGCAGACGAGGTGCGCCGGCGGGGCTCCACCCATTGCATCATGAGCTGTGCAGACAAGTTCTCGGTCGACCTCGCGGAATTCGACGAGTTGATCGGGGAGTTGCAGGACCCGCAACCGATCGACCAGCGCCACGAGGCCCGTCTGCCGATCCACGCCCTGCATGCCATTCGCCAGGGCGCCATGCTGCGCATCCTGGAAATCGCGGGCGCCCTGCCCTCGGTCTCGGCACGCCATGGCTATGAAGTCGGGGACATCATCTCCATGCTATTGGACATGCGGGTGCGCGAAGCCATTGCCATGCTGTGCGAGGCATTCCCGATGTTTGCCGGCGAGACAGAGCTGCTCGACCAGCTGACCGAGCCGCGTGACCCCGACCACTGGCAGGGCGATTACGGCGACATCAAACGGGACATCATCACGCCGCTCGAAGCCCTCGCGGACGTTATCGAGGCCGTGGCGATCGAGATACCACACGCCTATTCGGCCTATGGCTAGCCGGCTCAACCCCATCTTCATAAAGTCTTGGCAAACAACCAGATGGATGGTAGCGACGGAGTAAGGAGACAGTGACATGATTCATGGCGAAAAACCTCGCAACCCCATCCATGTCGCGGCCATTGTGCTGGTTACCCTGCAAGTCCTCTACGGCCTGTTCTGGGCCGGTCATGACCTCTCCGCACGACTGGGCCTGTGGCCCGATCCAGCCATCGCCCATCAATTCCTGTCCGGGCTGAGCTGGACGCAGGAGTTTTTCTTCTTCGGGCATGTTGTTCTCAATTGCGCCGTGCTCTGGCTGGTGATCCCAAAGCATCACTACGCGCTGCCGGTCTTCACCGTGTCATTCCTGTTCGATCGCATCGACTGGGTCATGATGACCGGCAATACGGCGTTCAACGAGACGTTCGACGTCAATGGCCTGACCCTGGCCTCGTTCGCCCTGCAGACACTGATCTTCACGGTGCTGGCCATCCTCGTCTTCGCCCCGAGGGACGAGACGAGCCCGGCCGCGGCCCGTCGGTCGAAGTCCTGACCTCACCTGCCCGTGCCTGACAATGGCAGGGCACGCTCCTCCTTCACCGTGTCGAGCACAAACACCGTCTGGAAATCGCGCACGCTCTCATAGGTGGCAAGGCGCTTGAGGACGAATTGCGCCAGGGCCTGATTGTCCGGCGCCACGACCTTGAGCAGATGATCATAGCTACCCGCGACCGAATAACATTCCAGCACCCAGGGCTCCTGTTCGATCGCCGTCTTGAAGACATCGCTGGCCGCTTCGATGCGCTGATCCAGGCTGACCTGGATAAAGGCCGAGACCGCGAACTCCGTCGCGGCGCGGGAGATCTCGGCGCCATAACCGGTGATGACCCCGGCGGCCTCCAGCGAGCGCACGCGGCGCAGGCAGGTGGTTTCTGACATGTTGGCGCGTCGCGCGAGTTCGACCATCGAGATCCGCCCCTCAACCTGCAGTATGGTGAGCAATCGACGATCTTCCCTGTCCAGCATTTGGCGCTTTCCTTCACTTTGGTAGCTTTTGCTAACACCTTCCACCGTTTT
>JAYZXG010000373.1:0-3677 GCA_036141435.1 Pseudomonadota bacterium
CCCAGATCTCGTCATTTACCAGGACGCTGTCCGCGCCGCGGAAAAGCGCGACACGGGTTTTCAGGGACGCCGCCAGCTCCGCCGGGGGCTTGCGGTCATATTCCAGCTTTTCCCAGAGATGCGGATCAAACTTCCACGTCCAGCCTGTCGTGCCATCCGGGCGCGTTGCCTGTTTCAGGGACTGACGGGCGATGTGGTCAAGCAGGAAAGCATTCTCGCACGGCTGTTCCGGCAGCAGGCGGAAGCGTTCCAGCGCGGCCTGGAAGGTCGCATAGGTATTGCCGCCGCGGCAGGGCGGACTGGAGCGGCGCTGTTCCTCTGGCGGGCGGATCGGACTGTCGAGAATGGCGACGCCGCGCAATTCCTCGCCGTATTCCATGGCCGTGGCCAGGCTGACAAAACCGCCAAAGGAGTGACCGACGACATAAGGGGCTCCCGCGTCGAAGGCGCCGCCCTCGCGGGCCACGGTCATGACTTCCTTGGCGTAGAGATCCATGCGGTATTTTTCGCGGTGATCACTGTCACCCATGCCGGACAGGTCCAGCGCCACGACGCGGCGGGTCGGTGCCAGGAAGGGCGCGATACTGTCCCACCAGTCCTTGTGAGCCACACCGCCATGCACCAGGACCAGGCCGGGCTGACCACGCTCGCCCCAGGCTTTCCAGTGAATGGTGGCGTCCTCGACGATGGAGGTGCCGGTATCGACAGGGGTTTCAAGGGCTTTGGTGAACCAGGCCGGAGCCGGCGGCTTGGCGCCGGCAAACTCCTTGAGCGGAGCAGGCGGGCGTTTCATCGGGGAGACTTTTGTTTTTGTCATGCCCTAGCGCTAGACCCGCACGGGCAGGGCGTCAATCTCAACCGGACTGCAAACCGAGCAATTGGGGGACGACGAATACGGCCCATGCATTATTGGCCATATGGCCCAGAACGGGCGCAGCCACGCGTCCGGTCACAACGCGGGCGATGCCCAGCCCGATGCCCAGGAAGGTCGTGGTGGTCATGACCAGCAGCCCCTGCGGCGTGTGGATCAGACCGAAAGCGACGGATGAAATCAGGATGGCAAAGAGGGTCGGTACCCCGCGCGCCATCAGCATGGGCAGCATCCACCCGCGAAAGAGGATCTCTTCCACGATGGGCGCAGCGATGACCGATAGCAGCACGATGGCCCACAATGCGGCGCCGGACTGGGTGACATCGTCAACATTGGTCAGGTCTTCCGGAGCTGCGCCGCCTGACAGGGTCAGGCTGGTATCGACCATGGCGTATTCATGAAACATCACGGACAGCCGGCCGCCAATCGTGATGACAAACAGCAGCACGAGAATGGCCAGGCCAATCTCGGAAAACTTCACAGGCATTATGGAGAAGGCAGACCGGGCTGCGCCATAACCTGAAAACCGGATCCACATGGCCAGGGCAAGAGAGGCATAGGCTGCCGCGGAGGCCGTATAGATCACCGTGTTGAGGAGGGCCGGATCCCGGTCCAGCGAGAACATCTGCCAGGTTGCGCCAACGACTGCAGAGAAGGCGATAAACAGGACAAAGAGAAGGATTGGCCACACGATCATGCCGGGCAGGCTGTGCACCACGGCCATGCGGTGTTCCGGCGCGATGCGCGAAAACCCGTCTTTCTCCGGAAATCTCCAGGCCGGTTCTTGTACTGACATGTTCGACGCGCTCCCACCCCTGGCTAGCGAGGGTGAGCATATCACAACAACGCTCTGAGTCTTATGCTTAACCCTTCGTTGCCGACGCTTTCACGCGATTTTTAGACAAGTGTCCCATAACGGTTCGCATAGACGCCCCGTCAGCGATGGCGGTGAGGCCTAAGGCCCGGCGAAAATATAAGCGACCGAAAAGGCGTGGGTGATGGTGAAATCTGTTCTGATCGTCGATGACGATCCGACACAACGCCGCCTGTTACAGGCGGTGATCGAAAAGCAGGGTTTCAGGGCCGAGACCGCGGAAAGCGGCGAAGACGCCCTGGACCGCATCGCATCCGGGGGAGTTGATGTGATGCTGCTCGATCTGATCATGCCGGGTATGGACGGCATGGAAACGCTCGAGGCTGTTCAGCACAAAAATCCGGATCTCCCCGTGATTGTCCTGACAGCGTCAGGCGGTATCGAGACGGTTGTTGCGGCGATGCGCGGCGGTGCGGCGGACTTTTTCGTCAAGCCGGCCAGCCCGGAGCGCATTACCGTATCCATTCGCAATGCTCTGAAGGTCCAGAACCTGTCTGGTGAGGTGAAACGCCTGACCAAGAAGGTCGAGGGCCGGTTGGGCTTTTCCGACATGATTGCCGGTGCACCGGCGATGCAGCAGGTCGTGCGTCTTGGCGAGCGCGCTGCCCAGTCGGATATCCCGATCCTGATCACCGGTGAGAGTGGTGTGGGTAAGGAACTTGTTGCGCAATCCATCATGGCGGCAAGCAAACGGGCCGGAGAGCCCTTTGTCGCGGTGAACTGCGGTGCGATCCCGGAAAACCTGGTGGAATCAACGCTCTTCGGTCACGAAAAGGGCGCGTTCACCGGGGCTGTGGGCAAGCATGCAGGTAAATTCCAGGAAGCCGATGGTGGCACTCTTTTCCTGGACGAGATCGGCGAACTGCCGCTGGACATGCAGGTCAAGCTCTTGCGGGCGCTGCAGGAAGGCGAGGTCGACCCGGTCGGTTCCAAGCGCCCGGTCAAGGTCAATGTGCGGATCATTTCCGCGACCAACCGGGATCTGGCAGAGCAAGTCGCAGCGGGTCAGTTCCGCGAGGACCTGTTCTATCGCCTGAACGTCTTCCCGATCGAGGTGCCCTCGCTCAAGGAACGCAAGGAAGATGTGCCGGCGCTGGTGCGTCACTTCATCGGACGTTTCAACGCGCAGGAAGACAAGTCGATCATGGATGCGGCGCCGGAAACGCACGCCCTGCTGTCCGGTTACGACTGGCCGGGCAATGTTCGTCAGCTTGAGAACTCGGTCTTCCGCGCCGTGGTCCTGGCCGATACGGACTACCTCAAGCCTGAGGACTTCCCGCAAATCTCCGGCCTGACGCCGTCTATCGAGACAGAGGCTCCGGTGACGGGCGCTGACGTGCTCGCGGACGTCGCGGCCGGGTTTGCAGCGCCAGTGGAGATCATGGATGACGGGGGTCATCTGCGCTCTCTGGAAGATATCGAGCGAGATCTCATCGAGTTCGCGATCGAGAACTATGCGGGGCGTATGAGCGAGGTGGCTCGCCGGCTGGGTGTGGGACGGTCAACGCTCTATCGCAAGGTCCGTGAATACGACCTGGACGTGGACGGCGTGCGCGCCACGGGCTGATCCACGACGCACATCGGGGGATGTGAAGGCCGGTGATCTGGGGATCGCCGGCCTTTGTCGTTTCCGGTGTCAGCCCTCGGGCACCCAGGCGAGTTCGAAGCGCTCGAAAACCGCGTCCATCTCGGTGGAGAAGATGAAGCCTTCGCGTTCGGCCTCGCGTTGCCAGAAGGCGCAATGCCCCTGCATCCAGTCCTCCAGTGTGCGATCACCCTCGCCCTCATCCCAGGCGAATTTGGCATCGGCCTCGCGGACCGGCTTGATGTCGACCGCGGTGATGCGCAGGACGCAGCGCGGCTGGTCCTGTCCATCCAGAACGAGGGCGAGATTTCCGGGTCTGGGCAGCGGCTCTGCATCCGGTCCCCGAT
>JAYZXG010000374.1:0-4049 GCA_036141435.1 Pseudomonadota bacterium
ATGCGGCCAAGGGCGTGGAGCCGCGCACGCTGAAACTGGTCGAGGTCTGTCGTCTGCGCGATATCCCGATCGTCACCTTCATCAACAAGATGGACCGTGAGGCATTGGACCCTGTCGAGCTGCTGGAGGATATCCAGGAGAAGCTGGCCCTGGACACCGCGCCGATGCAATGGCCGGTCGGCTCGGGCAATCGTTTCAAGGGCGTGATGGACCTCAAGACTGAAGGCTTCCACATCTATCAGCGCCCGGGCGAGGAGCGCTCTCCCGGTGAGCCCAGCGAAGTGGTCGACATCAATTCCAACATGATCGCGGACGTCCTCTCCGAAGAAGAGCTGGACGAGGTCAAGGAAGGCGCCGAGGTCGCGCGCGAGCTGTGTCCGCCGTTCAAGATGCAGAGTTTCCTGGAGGGCCATCTGACGCCGGTCTTTTTCGGCTCGGCACTGCGCGGCTTTGGCGTGCACGAATTGCTGGACGGTCTGGCGGACAATATTCCGGGGCCGGCCGCCGTCGCCGCCGATATCAATGGCAAGCCGGGCGAGGTGGAGCCGGGTGGCAAGGAAGTCGCGGGTTTCGTGTTCAAGGTGCAGGCGAACATGGATCCGAACCACCGCGACCGCGTCGCCTTTGTGCGCCTGTGTTCGGGCAAGTTCAAGCGCGGCATGAAACTCAAGACCGAGACGGGCAAGCAGCTGACCGTCTCCTCGCCGACATTGTTCTTTGCCCAGGACCGCGAAATCGCCGACGAGGCCTTTGCCGGCGATGTGATGGGCGTGCCCAATCACGGCACCCTGCGGGTGGGTGACAGCCTGTCCGAGAGCGGCAAGATCCGTTTTTCCGGCATTCCCAATTTCGCGCCGGAAATCCTGCGCCGTGCCCGCCTGGCCGATCCGTTGAAGGCGAAACACCTGAAAAAGGCGCTGGAAAGCCTGGCCGAGGAGGGGGTGACCCAGCTCTTCCGCCCGATCATCGGGGGCGATTTCGTGGTCGGCGCCGTCGGTGCGCTGCAGATCGATGTGATGCGCGAACGCGTGGCCGCCGAATACGGGCTGGAAGTAACCTTCGAACCGGCCCCTTATGAGACCGCGCGCTGGCTGACTGGCGATGATGCCAAGATCGAGGCCTTTGCCGACCGTCACAAATCGGCGATGGCCGAGGATATCAACGGCGACCCGGTCTTCCTGGCCAAGAGCGCCTGGGAAGTTTCCTATTCCGAGGAGAAATTCCCGGACCTGACCTTCCACCGGGCCAAGGAGCGCAGCTGATGCGAACGTCTTCCCAGTCAGAAGTCATGAGCGAGCTGGAACGGCTCTGGGCCATCACGGTCGAGGTCTGGAACACATCCTTCCTGGGTGTCAGCGTCGGGCACGGCATTTCTGCCGTCCTGATCCTGTTGCTCGGACTGAGCCTGCGCTCGGCCATTGCCAGCTGGATCATTGCCTCCTTGCGGCGCCTGGCGAAGAAGACCGAGACCCTGATGGACGATGCCGTGGTGGATGCCCTGGCCGGACCGCTCAAACTGGTGCCGGTCATCATCGCGCTGTTCTTCTCGCTCAACACGCTGCAGGCGGGGGCGGCCGACAATTCTCTCTTTATCGGCGATGGCGAAAACATCATTCGCACGCTGATCACGATCGCCATTTTCTGGGCGCTGCACAATGCGGTCGATCCGGTCATGCACTTGTTCAAGGGCCTGCAGAATACGCTGACACCGCTGATGCTCGACTGGCTGAACAAGGCGCTGAAGATCATCTTCATCATCGTCGGTGTCGCCGCCATCCTCGAGCTGTGGGGGATTTCCGTCGGTCCGATCATTGCCGGTCTCGGCCTGTTCGGTGTGGCGGTGGGCCTGGGCGCCCAGGACCTGTTCAAGAACCTGATTGCCGGCCTCCTGATCCTGACCGAGAAGCGGTTCCTGCCCGGCGACTGGATCAAGGTGGAGGGCGTGGTGGAAGGCACAGTGGAGGAGGTCAATTTCCGCTCCACCCTGGTGCGCCGGTTCGACAAGGGCCCGGTCTATGTGCCCAATGCCAAGCTGGCCGACAATGCCGTCATCAACTTCTCCCGCATGACCCACCGCCGGACCTACTGGATCATCGGCGTGCGCTATGACACGAGCGTGGAACAGCTGCAGCAGATCCGCGACCAGGTGCTGGACTATGTCCTGACCCATCCCGAATACGCCCACCCGCCGGAAGTCTCGACCTTCATGCGCGTGGACAAGTTCTCCGACAGCTCCATCGACTTCATGCTGTATTGCTTCACCAAGACCACAAACTGGGGTGAATGGCTGCGGCTCAAGGAAGACCTGGCCTTCAAGATCAAGGAGATCGTTGAAGGCGCCGGCACCGATTTCGCCTTCCCCTCGACCAGTGTCTATCTGGAACAGGGTGCGGAAATCTTCAATCCGCCGGGGGAGACGGCGGAGTAGTCAGTCTTCGTCTTTGCGGGAGAGGGTACGGGGCACCAGGCCAGGCGGGGGTCCAGAAACCGCCTTTCAACACTTGTCATCCCGGACGGATAGCCGGGCCTGTCCCGGCTGTAGATCCGGGACCCATGGCGCGGGCCTATAGGTCCCGGCTCTGCGTCCCGCTTTCGCGGGCCCTCCGGCCGGGATGACAAGAATTGAGATTTCTGTTCTTCACAATCTTCAGCCGTGTTGGCGTTTCGCGGATATCCGGCGGGCCTCGATTATCCCTTTGACAGGCGCGCCGAGGCCAATACACCCCGTCATCCCATTGGACACCCCCTCACACGCGAACTAGTCTCCCGTTCAAAGCCCGTGGCGTGAAATCGCGCGGGCATGACCTTGGGGAGGGCAATATGCGCAAGTTTCTGATGGCCGGCCTGGCCGCCGTGTGTCTGACGTCCCAGCCTGCCGTGGCGCAGGATGCGGACGGGATCGAGACGCTTCAGCTGGAACAATACCTGGAATGGGAACAGGCCGGTTCGCCGCAGATTTCCCCCGATGGCGAGACCATCATCTATACGCGGCGGCGCGTGGACCCGGTCAATGACGGGTTTACCAGCGAGCTCTGGATCATGAATGCCGATGGGTCGCGCCATCGGTTCCTGACCCGCGGCGGCGCGGTCACCTGGTCGCCGGATGGCGAGCGCATTGCCTTCATGCGTTCCGTGGACGGCAAGCCGCAAATCTTCACGCGCTGGATGGATGCCGAGGGCGCTGAAAGCCAGGTCAGCCATTCCCAGCACCGCATCAAGGCGATCGAGTGGTCGCCCGATGGCCAGCGCATCGCCTTCCTCGGTGAGGTGCCTATGTCACCGGCGCTGTCGATCTCGCTGCCCGGCCGTCCGGCCGGGGCCAACTGGACGGCGGATCCGATGGTGACGGATGATCTCAACTACCGCATTGACCGCCAGGGTCTGAAAACCGGCTTCGACCATTTGTTCGTCATCCCGGCCGATGGCGGAACAGAGCGCCAGCTGACCGAGGGAGAGTGGGATGCAACCCTGCGCTTTTCCGGAATCGGTTCGGGCAGTTTCGCCTGGACCCCGGACAGCCGGCACATCGTGTTTGATGGCAATCGCGAACCGTCTCCCACCGGCGACAGCCGGCGCTCGGACATCAATATCGTCAACGTCTCCACCCGGGAGGTGCGTTCACTGACCACCGATGGCGGTTTCTGGGGCAATCCATCGGTCTCTCCGGACGGACGTCGCATCGTCTATTCCGGTTTTGCCGAGGATAATGCCAATTATCCGGCCACCCACCTCATGATGATGAACATCGATGGCAGCGGTATCACCACCCTTCGTGCGGACCTGCCTGACGGCGCGGGGCAGCCGATCTGGGCCGGCAACAGCCGCGGCGTCTACTATTCGATGAACTATCGCGGCTCGACCGAGCTCAACTATACCGGCACGTCCGGAGATACGCGGGTGATCACCGAGGGCATGCACCGGTTCGGCCTGTCATCCATGAGTCGCAACGGGCGCGCCGCGGGAACGATCAGCGCTCCGGACGTGACCCGCAATGTCGGCCTGGTCGGGCGCAATGGCGCTATTGATGTCCTGACCGATCTCAACGGCGA
>JAYZXG010000375.1:0-2842 GCA_036141435.1 Pseudomonadota bacterium
GGGTCTGAGCTCGACAAGCGCGCCGTCCGGGGCGTCGCGCAGGCGGTCGGGAATGGGCTCGACCTCCGTATTGAGCTGCGGCCCCCTGACGAAGGCGAACTGGTCATCCACCAGTCCCACCATGCGCTCATACCACTGACCCTCGACCCTGATGGCCTGGCGAATGGGCAGGCAGTCGAGAAATTCATTGCCGATAACAAGGCAGGGCCCCGCGGGGACCTGGTCCAGGCGCTGGACCCAGCTGATCTGGACTCCGGTCGTGCCGAGGGTCTTGGCCTGGACGGATTTCAGAGCGGCGCTGGCCTCGATCAGATAGACATGCACGGCTTTTAGAAAGTCCGGAAGCGCCCGGCCTGTCCGCAAGATATCCGACATCATGGTGCCGCGGCCCGGCCCCATCTCGATCAGGTTGAACCTGTCCGGTCGGCCCATATCGTCCCAGGACTGCATGATCCACAGCCCCATCAGCTCTCCGAACATCTGGCTGATCTCCGGCGCCGTGATGAAGTCCGACCCGGCCCCGATCGGATCCTTGGTGGCGTAAAAGCCCTCTGTCGGATCGAACAGGGCTTCGGTCATGAAGCCGGCGATGGAGAGGGGACCATTGTCCCGGATGCGCTCGCGTATTCGGTCTGCGATCATGCTTTGCCGGCCGGAAGCTTGAGGTCATCCTTGACATTGCGCCAGATCAGCCACGCGCCCAGTCCGATCATCGGCAGGGACAAGAGCATGCCCATGGTGACAATGCCCTGCAGGGCTTCAGGCATGTGGGCATCGGGCTCGCGGACGGTTTCCATCAGCGCCCTGAACAGGCCATAGCAAAGCAGGAACAGACCGGCGTTGAGGCCCGGCTTGGCCAGCGAGCGGAATTTCCATGTGGCGATATTGATGATGGCGAACAGGGCCAGGCCCTCCAGCGCCGCCTCGTAGAGCTGGCTCGGGTGGCGCGGCACGCAATAGGGGTCGTTGGCAAAGGTCATCGCCCACGGGCCATCCCAGGGGCGGCCCCACAGCTCGCCATTGATGAAGTTGGCCATGCGGCCGAAGAAGAGGCCGATCGGTGTCACAACCGCGGCCGCATCCGCGATCTGCCACAGATTGAGCTTTTGCGAGCGGGCGAAATACCACAGCGCCAGGGCCACACCGATCAGGCCGCCATGGAAGGCCATGCCGCCATCGGTGATGCCCAGGACAATATCCAGCGGGCGTTCCCAGATCATTTCCGGCATGTAGAAAACGACATAGCCCAGCCGGCCACCGGCAATGACGCCCAGTGTGGCCCAGATCAGCAAGTCATCGACCTGTGCCTCGTTGAACGGGGACTTGCCCTTCTTGTCGTCGCGCGGATGCCAGATGTACGGACGACGCGAAAGCGCCAGCATGTAGCGCCAGCCCAGCATCAGGCCTGCGATATAGGCCAGGGCATACCAGCGCAGTGCGAACCAGGCGGGTTCATGGGTGCCCAGATTGAAGCCATCAGGCCCGATCGTGAACAGGATCGGGTCGATCAGGTCGAAACTAGCTGGGCAGGTTTGCATGGCGGCTACTCATTTCGAGATGCATCTGTGACGGAACAGCGCGTTGCGCTTTTCTCTGTCCCGCCGCATATAGGAGAACGAACTTTTGATAAATGGCTTTCTTTGATGCAAACGCGCAACCCGCTTCTCAATGATTTCGCAGATTTGATGACCGATGCCTTCGGTGCGGCCCAGGCGGTCGGCGAGGAAGCGCAGGCCGTATTCCGGGCCCAGGCAGACCGCCTGGTTGCCGATATGGACCTGGTCAGCCGCGAGGAATACGACGCGGTCAAAGCCTCGCTTGCAGAGGCGCATGACCAGATCGCGGCGCTGGAAGCACGGCTGGAAAAGCTTGAAAAGGCAAAGAAACCAGCCACGCCGCGAAAACCGCGCGCGAGCAAGGCCAAGACGGCCGCGACGAAATCCACAGACTGATAGCGCGAGAGCCGCGCTTTTTATTGCACCCGCTCGGGCCCGGGCATACCGTCAATGCACGGTGTGAATCGCCAGCGGATGAAGGAGACTGCTCCATGGACCTGCTTTCCGATGATGTCACGCTCAGCGTGGCGGATCCGCTTGATGCGGTTGAACAGGCCGTCATCGCAGAACAATTCCCCTATGACCGCGACGAGGGCGGTGAACTCCACCTCAGCGCGCCGGGAAACTGGCGGGACCACCAGATCTGGTTCGCCTGGCGTCCGGAACTGGATGCGCTGCACATCTGTTCCAGCCTTGACCTCAAGGTTCCCGCCAACCGCTTTGGCGAAGTGTGTGAACTGGTCGCGCGCCTGAACGAGAAACTCTGGATGGGGCATTTCGACGTCTGGGCCGAGGACGGCTCTATCGTCTATCGCCATGCGATTGCCCTGCCGGGCGGCGAAACCGTGTCGCCAGCCCAGGCGTCGGCCATGCTCGCGGCAGCCCGTGAAGCCGGCGAACGGTTCTACCCGGCCTTCCATTTCCTGGTCTGGGGCGGAAAAAGCGCACAGGAAGCTGCCGCTGCGGCTATGTTCGAAACCGCGGGTGAGGCATAACGGGCTCGATGAGCAAAGCGCAAAAGATTGCCCTCCTGGGGGCCGGACACATGGGGGGAGCCCTGCTTGCGGGCTGGCTCCGCCGCAAATCCACCGGCATCAAGCCTGAAAATGTCATCGTGCTGGATCCCAGCCCGAGCGACGAGGTGCAGGCCCTGATCGAAGAACATGGCCTGGAGCACGCGCCGGCAATGACGCTGGCGATGTCGACCCAGGTCGCCACGATCCTGGTCGCGATCAAGCCGCAAATGCTCGACAAGGTCGCGCCGGCTCTTGCGCCAGTCCTGGCCC
>JAYZXG010000376.1:0-2907 GCA_036141435.1 Pseudomonadota bacterium
CGAGATTTTTGCCGATTTTGGTGAAGCCGGTTTCCGCGAGGGCGAACGCAAGGTCATTGCCCGACTACTGCAGGAACCACCGATGGTTCTCGCCCTGGGTGGCGGGGCCTTCGTGGATCCGGAGACACGCGCCCTCATCAAGGCGCATGCCACGTCGATCTGGCTGACCGCGGATGTCGATACGCTCGTCGCCCGCGTCAATCGCCGGGACACCCGACCGCTGCTGCGCGGCAAGAACCCCAAAACCGTCCTGAGCGAGCTGCTCGAGAAGCGAACGCCTGCCTACGCCGAGGCAGATGTACACGTGGACGCCAGCGGGAGCTCGCACCAGGGAACCCTTGACCGCATCGTCGAAGCGCTCAAAACCTTGAATCAGCACAATGTCTGATCTGATCACCGTCGAGATTCCCCTCGGGGAACGCAGCTATAACGTCGTCATCGGCCCTGAAGCGCTGATGACGGTCTCACCGCTTGTCGCCGAGATGATGCAACGCGGCCGCGCGATCATCGTCACTGACGAGATCGTCGCCCATCATCACCTGGCGGGCGTAAAGACCCTGCTCACGGCGCAGGGGCTGCAGGTCGAGACCATCACCATGCCACCGGGCGAGACCAGCAAGAGTTTCGCAGGCCTTGAAGGCGTGGTGAGCCGCCTGCTCGATCTCAATGTCGATCGCAACGAGACCATCATCGCTCTGGGCGGCGGCGTCATCGGCGACCTCGCCGGGTTTGCCGCAGCCGTAACCAAGCGGGGCGTCAATTTCATCCAGATCCCGACCACACTGCTGTCTCAGGTCGACAGTTCGGTGGGCGGAAAGACCGGCATCAACACGAGTCATGGCAAGAATTTTGTCGGCGCCTTCCATCAGCCCCGGATGGTGATTGCCGATCTGGGTCTGCTGACAACGCTTCCCGATCGGGAACTGCTGTCAGGCTATGCAGAAATCGTCAAAGCCGCGCTGATCGATGACGCCGCACTGTTCGACTCGCTCGAGAAGGTTGGCGTGCGAGTGTTCGACAGTCGCGCCCTGGCACAGGCCATCGCCGCGGCCGTGGCCTTCAAGGCGCGAATCGTCGCCGAGGATGAACAGGAGCGCGGACGCCGGGCCCTCCTGAACCTGGGACATACATTCGGGCACGCTTTCGAGGCCGAAGCTCCGAAGGATGCCATTCGCCATGGCGAGGCGGTCGCCGCCGGCATGGCGCTGGCCTTCGATTACTCCGTGCACCTGGGTGTCTGCCCGGCCGAAGACGCGGACCGGGTCCGCGCGCACCTGGATGATATCGGCCTGCCCAGTGCCGCTGAAAAGCTTGCCCATACACAGTGGGATGCCCAGCGACTTGTGGCCCGCATGCGCGATGACAAGAAAAATCAGGACGGGCGTATCACACTCATCCTCGCGCGCGGCATCGGAAAAGCCTACATTGAGACCAATGTGGACGAGGAGGACCTCGTCGCCTTTCTGGAGACAAAGCTCAAATGAGCATTGACTGGAGTCTGGTCGGACCAGCACTCATGATCGTCGGACTGCTTTGCCTGTCCGCTTTCTTTTCGGGATCGGAAACCTCCCTCACCGCCACTTCGCGTGCGCGAATGCTGCAGCTGGAAAAGGATGGGACGCCCGCCGCAGGCCGGGTCAACCGGTTGATATCAGACGGTGAAAGCCTGCTCGGATCGATCCTGCTTGGCAATAATCTGGTCAATATCGCCGCCTCGATGATCGTCGGACAATTGTTCGAACGCATGCTGGGCGGCAATGCCATTCTCTGGGCGACCCTGGTGATGACCTTCCTGGTCCTGATCTTTGCGGAAGTCCTGCCGAAGACCTACGCCCTGTCCAATCCGGACCGGTTCGCGCTGGCCGTCTCGCGCCCCATCCTGCTGGCTGTGCGTGTGTTCGCACCGATCGTGGCGGGCGTTCAGTTCATCGTACGCGGCGTCCTGACCCTGTTTGGCGCCAAGGTTGAAGGCCCGGTCCTGTCGGCCCATGACGAGCTGCGCGGCACCATCGAGCTGCACCACGAGGAAGGCGGTGTGGTCAAGGATGACCGAGACATGCTGGGTGGCGTTCTGGACCTGCGCGACCTGACCGTCGACGACATCATGGTGCATCGCAAATCCATCCTGATGATCGATGCCGATCGCCCGGCTGAAGAGATTGTTTCCGCCGCGCTGCACAGCCCGCATACCCGGCTTCCGCTCTACAAGGACGAGATGGAAAACATCACGGGCGTTCTTCACGTCCGGGACCTGGCGCGCGCGCTGCACGAGGCAGAGGGCGACGCCTCGCAGGTGGACATCAGCGCCATCCGGCGTGACCCCTGGTTCGTGCCTGAAACCACGGAAGTACTCGACCAGCTCAATGCCTTCCGCGAGAAACGGGAGCACTTTGCCCTGGTCGTCGACGAGTATGGCGCCCTGATGGGACTGGTCACGCTCGAGGATATTCTCGAGGAAATCGTCGGCACGATCGAGGATGAACACGACATCCAGGTCGAAGGCATCCAGCCGGAGGAGGATGGCACGTGGGTGGTGGACGGTGTGGTACCGATCCGCGATCTCAACCGTGCCCTGGACTGGGACCTGCCGGATGAAGAGGCCGTCACCGTGGCGGGTCTGGTTATCCATGAAGCCCAGACGATCCCGGAACGCGGGCAGGTCTTCCGCTTCCACGGCGTCCGGTTCGAGGTTGTCGACCGCCGCCGCAATCAGCTGACGATGCTGCGAGTCTGCCCGAGCCCGGACTAGTCGTCGCGACCTGCCTCGTCCTCGAAGCCTTCACCGTCGAAATATTGCGGGCAGACGCCACGCGGGGTTTCTCCGCGTTCGCCACCGGCCCGGTCTCGAACGGTAACCAGCAGGTCGCCAAATGCGTCAGCGAAGGCCTGGGCGAGATCCTCGCCGTC
>JAYZXG010000377.1:0-17025 GCA_036141435.1 Pseudomonadota bacterium
TGCTCGGCCGAAAGCTCCTCGGCGGTAAAGTCCCGACCCAGGCCGCAATCATAGAAGACGCGAACCGGTTCCTCGACATCCTTCACCCATTGCGGTTTCACATGCTCGACAAGCGCCCAGGTCCCGACAGGCTGAACGAAAACGCGCTGGTGTTTGTGGAATATTGCTTTGGCCATGACATCCTCCCGAACCCACATCTGAGCAAAGAGAGTTTGAAATCCGCTGAACGGATTAGGACAAATTTGAACAGATTGATTGCAGGCCTCTATTTGGACTTCGCGCCCGGACAGGCTAAGTGGCGCATATGAGTGTTGTGGACAATATCGATCGCCGCCTGAGCGTGGCCCCGATGATGGACTGGACGGACCGTCATTGCCGGGCCTTTCACCGGGTGCTGACGCGCAATTCGCTGCTTTACACGGAGATGGCTGTCGACATGGCGGTCATCCACGGCAATCGCGACTACCTGATCGGTTTTGATCCGGCAGAACAGCCAGTCGCGCTGCAGCTGGGCGGTTCCGACCCGGCCAACCTGGCCAAGGCTGCGAAAATCGCGGTCGGCTATGGCTATGTCGAGATCAATCTCAATGTCGGCTGTCCGTCGGACCGGGTGCAGGCCGGGCGTTTCGGCGCCTGTCTGATGCAAGAGCCAGAGCTGGTCGCGGATTGTGTGAAAGCCATGCAAGACGCGGTCGACGTCCCGGTCACGGTCAAGAGCCGTATCTGTGTCGACGACCAGGACCCGGAAACCGCGCTGTTCGATTTTGTCGAGGCTGTTGCCGCGGCAGGTGTTACCAGTTTTACCGTACATGCGCGCAAAGCTTGGCTGAACGGGTTGAGCCCCAAGGAGAACCGCACAATTCCGCCGCTGGACTACGAGCTGGTGCGTCGCCTCAAGCGAGAGCGTCCGGAGCTGGAAGTCATCCTCAATGGCGGACTCGAGGATCTCGACCACGGCCTCGCCGAGAGCGCGGACCTGGATGGTTTCATGCTCGGCCGTGCGGCCTATCACACGCCGTGGGTGCTGGCAGAGGCCGACAGCAAGGTGTTTGGCGGAACGGATCCGGTAAAGACCCGGATCGAGGCCATCGACGCCTATCTGCCCTATATCGAGCGGCGCATGTCCGAGGGCGTGCAGCTGCATTCGATCACACGGCATATTCTCGGCCTGTTCCACGCCCAGCCGGGCGGGCGGCACTGGCGCCGTATCCTGTCGGAAAAGGGCGGCCGTCACGGGGCCAGTATCGACGTCATCGAAGAGGCGAAGGCGGCCGTAACCCCGCGGGATGAGGCGGCGTGATGGAAGATTATTATGTGTTGATCCTGGCGCTGGCCGCGACCGGCGCCCTGGCCGGGCTGATTGCCGGTCTGTTCGGTATCGGCGGCGGTATCGTCATGGTGCCGGCCATGTATTACGTCTTCGGCGCGCTGGGATATGACGGCGACCGGGTGATGCATGTCGCCGTGGGCACCTCGCTGGCGGTCATTATTGCCACTTCGCTGCGCAGCGTGAGTGCGCATGCCAAGAAGGGCGCCGTAGACTTTGACGTGCTGAAACAATGGGTGCCTTTCATCGTCATCGGCACGCTGATCGGCACGGTCGTGGCGGACTACCTCCCCAGCCGCGGTCTGACCGGGCTGTTCGGTGGCATGGCCCTCCTGTTGTCCCTGCAGTTCTTCTTCGGTCGCCCCAGCTGGACACTGGCCGCGGAGATGCCGGGCGGCCTCCCGCGCATTCTGCTGGGCAATACAATCGGTGTGCTCTCGGCGCTGATGGGCATCGGGGGCGGGGTCATGGGCGTCACCCTGATGACGCTGTGCGGCAAGACCATTCACCGTGCGGTGGCAACGGCGGCCGGATTTGGTGTAGCGATCGGTGTCCCCGGGGCGCTGGGCTTTATCATCAATGGGTGGGGATCCGATGAAGTCCCGTTCTCGCTGGGCTATGTGAACATGCCCGGTTTTGCCTTGCTCGCAGGGTCCGCATTTTTTGTTGCGCCGCTGGGCGCAAAACTCGCGCATTCCTTGCCGGAAAAGAACCTCAAGCGCTTCTTCGCGATCGGTCTCGCGATTGTCGGGGCGATGCTGGTGCGCGAGGCCGTGCTGGGCGGTTAGCGGCGCAGGACAAGCTGATTGTCTGCCATCTCGAAGGATGAGAACTGCGACAGGATCGACATCCCGAGCAGCGATTGTTCGCCATTTTGCATAACCAGTGCCCGCACGTTTTCGAAGCGATGGCCGTGCAGTGTCAGTGCGGGGATCGAGACCTCGGCCGCAAGGGCAAGGCCGTTTGCCGTATTGACAGGAATATCGAAGCTGAGTCGCTCGAAGTTGACCCCGGCATTGCGGGCATCCTGCGCTGAGAGCGCGACGCCGGTCGCCCCAGTATCAACCATGAACTCTATGGCGTAGGCCCCTGCGAAGGCCCTGACATAGTAGTGCCCGTTGGCACGTCGTTGGAGAATGATTTCCTCGGCGGCAACCGAAGGGCTGCTCGGGCCGGCCTCGTTCACGTCTTCCGACCACGTTCGCGCCGTCTCCCAGTTCTCGTGATCGACACGCATGAAATGGACCGAGACGAAGGCGGCCACGAGACCGCCCCAGATGATGGTATTGCGCAAGCTGGTCGACGCGATCCAATGGTGCGCAAACATGATCGCGAAAAACAGGCAGGCCATGGCCGATAAGGTCAGCACCATCGGCAGCACGTCCGCTGCGGCGGCAAGCAGGACGCCAAAGAAAAGCCGTGTGAGTAGAATGGCAACAGCCGCCAACAGGAGCGGCAGGGCCAAGCGGGCGAGGCGTTCGGCGATCATAGGCTCGACTCTGGCTTGCGGCGTCCAGCCTCGTATGTGCTTCGCCGGTTCGGAAGTTCAGCCATTATAAGTTCGCGCTCCCGGTCGCTGTAGCGCGTCCATCGGCCGAGTTCTTCCATCGTGCGGAAACAGCCCACGCACAAGCCCTCTTTCGGGTCGACGAAACAGACTTTGACACAGGGTGTTTTGATCGGCGTGCTCATGCTGACTACATCTATCCTGTTGATCGAAGAAGCAAGGGCCAATCAGTCGCCGCGCCGCGGGAAGAATTTCGAGCGCAGCCAGCCCCAGGTGGAATTGCCCTTCATCGCGTCGCGATAGGAATTTTCCATGAACCGGTCCAGTGTCTCCAGCTCGCCGAGGAGGTCGGCGCGGGTTTTCATCGGTTCGTCCGGGTCGAGGCGTTTGACCAGTTTGGCCGGATTGCCCGCCATGACGGCGTAGGGCTCAACATCCTTGGTGATGACGGCCCGGGCGCCGATGACAGCATGGTCGCCAATGGTGACGCCCTTGCCGATAAAGGCGCCGTCCCCGATCCACACATTATTGCCGATCTTCACGGGCTTGAAGGGCGGGTTGGGGTCAACGCGGTCATACAGACCATGCCAGTCGCAATCGGTGATCGTTGCCTCGCGCGCGATCAGGCAGCTGTCGCCGATCTCGATCCGTCCCGCGGCCAGGATGCGTGTCCCACCGGCCATGAAGACGTAATCCCCGATCTCGATGGTGCCGGCCTGGTCCTGCGGTGACCAGACGGTGAAACGGATCGGGTCGGCTGCACTGGCGACCAGGTGAAGTTGATGGCCGGCATGGATGTTGGGGCCGAACACTTCGATATTCCATGGACGGACCAGCTTGGGCTTGCGGCCCAGCGTTTCAAAATGCGGCCGGGTGAAATGACCGGTCCACCAGTTCTCGAATTGCTCCCACAGTCGGTGCATCCAGTAGGGGCGGTGATCGCGTCTCATGGTCCAGCCTTGGGGTGTGTAGCCAATAATGCTACATTGTCGGGGTCAGGGAGACAGTAATGTCGAGAAATCCAAGCATTTCAATGACTGAACATCAGCAGGCTTTTGTCGAGCGGATGATCAGCTCGGGTCGCTATCACGGCGTCTCCGAAGTGGTGCGAGCCGGACTTCGCCTGCTTGAGGCGCACGAGGAGCGCCAGGCCGCAGCGCTTGGCGGTTTGCAGGACCTTGTCCAGCAGGCCTATGAGAGTGGCGAAGCGGAGCCGCTGGAAAGCCTGGACGATATCATCGCCGAGGCCCAGCGCGAGGCATGAACCCCGGCGCGCGAAAAGCCGGCCCGCTCAAGGTGGTGCGGCGGCCGGTTGTGCGCCGCGATCTGATCGCCATCTATCGCTACATCGCTGCAGACTCGCCTGCAGCCGCCCGCGCGGTGCTGGAGGATATCGAGCGAAAAATTCAGGGCTTGGCGGCGTTTCCGGATATGGGCAGGGTGGTTGTGCTGCCGCAGCAGACGGTGCGCGTCCAGTCGGCGGGGAATTATCTGATCGTCTATACGGCGAGGCGGGAAAGTCTGGAATTGCTGCGCATCCTGCATGGAGCGCGGGACTGGATGTCCCTGTTGGAGGACTGATATGAGCCTGACAGTTGTGATGAATGCAGAGGAGGTCACCGCCTTTCTCGACGAGGTATTCCAGCAGGAGACGGCTGGGCGGGGGCGGTTTGTTGTCACGCAGATGCAGCCTGGCGAAACCGAGGTCCGATTTGCCACCAATGAGCGGCATTTGCGTCCGGGCGGGACGGTTTCCGGGCCGACCATGTTCGCGATGGCGGATGTGTGCGCCTATGCGGTCGTGCTGGGACATGTCGGCCCCAGGGCGCTGGCGGTGACGACCAATCTCAATATCAATTTCATGCGCAAGCCCGAACCGGGTGTGCTGATCGGCCGGACACGGCTGCTCAAACTGGGCAAGCGACTGGCGGTGACGGACTGCGAGATCTACACCGAGGGTTCCGATGACATGGTGGCCCACGCCACGGCGACCTATTCCATCCCGACCAGCTAGGAGCGGACCATGAGCGAGATGAGCGACGAGAACCTGAATGATCCTTTCGAGGATGCGATCCGCAAGCTGGTAGCCGAGGTGAAGGACGGGCGCAGCGTGTCGCCTGCGGACGTCGCCAAGCTGGTGGACCCGGACAATCACACCAAGCGTTTCGGCCATGTTCGCCAGGCCGCGGTGCGTCTGCACAAGGCTGGCGAGATCGCCATCCTGCGCAAGGGCAAGCCGGTGCCGGATGCAGACACGTTCAAGGGCGTCTACCGGTTGGGTCGTGTCTGAACCGATTGATCAGCTGCTGGAAGAGATTCGCGGCTGCCGCGTTTGCGCCGAAACAATGCCGCACACACCGCGTCCGGTCATTCGCGCCGCGTCCACCGCGCGAATTGCGATTGTCGGACAGGCGCCGGGCACGCGTGTGCACGCCTCGGGCAAGCCCTTCACGGATCCGTCCGGAGATCGTCTGCGCGCCTGGATGCAGGTGGATGAGGCCACGTTCTACGATGAAAGCCGCATCGCCATCGTGCCGATGGGGTTCTGTTTTCCGGGGCTGGACGACAAGGGGGGAGACCTGCCGCCGCGCCGGGAATGTGCGCCATTATGGCAGGAGCGCGTGCACGCCTTGATGCCCGATGTCGGCCTGACCCTGCTGGTCGGGCAGTATGCCCAGAAATTTTACCTGCGTTCGCGGGCGCACAAAAACCTTACGGATACAGTTAAGAATGCGGCGCAATATTTTCCTCGATATCTGCCGCTTCCCCACCCGTCATGGCGGAATAATGCATGGCTGAAGAAGAATCCGTGGTTCGAGGCAAAAATTCTCCCAATGCTGCGCTGCCGCATCGCCGAGATGTTATCGTCACCATGATTTTTAGTGTTTTCGCGCGCTTGCCGCAGCTCCCGTGAAAGGGTATGCCACGCGCGAATTTGCAGCGATGCTGTCCTCGCACAGAAAGGGTTCGCGCGTCATGAGTGTTTTCGAACACCCGTCTTACGACAACCACGAAAAAATTCTTTTCGCGACCGATAAGGTCACCGGCCTCCAGGCTATCATCGGCGTCCACTCGACGGTTTCCGGACCGGCCTGTGGCGGTTGCCGCATGTGGTCCTATCCCAGCTCTGCGGAAGCCTTGGAAGACGTTCTGCGTCTGTCCCAGGGCATGAGCTACAAGAACATCATGGCTGACCTGCCGATCGGCGGCGGCAAGTCCGTGATCATGAAGCCGGAAGGCGATTTCAGCCGCCAGGACCTGTTCGAGGCCTTTGGTCGCGCGGTTGAGAGCCTGGGTGGCCAGTACATCACCGCTGAGGATGTTGGCGTCAGCCCCGATGACATGATGGCTGTGCGCCAGTCCACCAAACACGTTGTCGGTCTGCCCGAGGGCAAGGCCGCGTCCGGTGACCCGTCGCCGATCACGGCCGAAGGTGTGTTCCGGGGCATGAAGGTCTGCATCGAGCGTGGCCTCGGCAAGTCCGACCTGTCCGGCGTGCGTGTCGCGATCCAGGGGGCTGCGGGCCATGTGGGCGCTTATCTTTGCGGTCACCTCGCCGAGGCGGGTGCCGAGCTGATCATCACCGATATCAATGAGCCCGGCCTGAAAGACCTGGAAGCCAAGTATGGCGCCAAGGTCGTCGGCCTCGACGAGATCTACGACCAGGATGTCGACGTCTTCGCACCGTGTGCGCTGGGCGCGATCGTCAATCCGGACACCATTGATCGCATCAAGGCGAAGATCATCGCCGGTGCGGCCAACAACCAGCTCGCCACGCGCGACATGGGAGCGGAGATCCAGAACCGCGGCAAGATCTACGCGCCGGATTACGTCCTCAATGCCGGCGGCATCATCAATGTGATGGGCGAGATCGCCGGTGATTTCGACCCGGCCTGGGTACAGGGCAAGCTGGTGGGTCTCGAGAACACGCTGGGCGAGATCCTCGACCAGTCTGAAAACGAGGGCCGCCCGTCCAACATCATCGCTGACGAGATCGCGCGTGCGCGGATCGAGGAGAAGCGGGCGTCCAAGACGATGGAACCGGCGTAAGCCTTTCCGGCATCTCAATGAAGAGGCCCGCTCGATGAGCGGGCCTTTTTCATGTCCGGGCGATCAGGGTGACAAAGTCGGGGTCGAGCGTCGCACTGACCCGGTCGCCGACCTTGAGCCGCAGGGTTGCCGGCGCGATTGCGCTCCACAGGGTGCCGTCCGCCGCGCGGAAACTCACCTCGCAGACCGGACCGGAATAGGTCAGGTCGAGGACGTCCAGCGCGCCACCGTCAGCCAGCGAAATTCCCTGCGGACGAACGAGTGCCGTTACCGGCTGTCCATCCGCGATCGTGGTCGCAACATCGCCCACCGGCAGGCTGACCCGCCCGTCCGCCACGACAGCCTCGGCGCACAGCACATCACCCAGCAGGCGGGCCGCCGTCTCGTTGACGGGATTGAACCAGACATCCTGTGGGGCGCCGGCCTGGATGATCCGGCCGTCATTCATCAGCGCCAGCTGGTCAGCCGTTTCCAGGGCTTCTTCCGCATCGTGTGTCACCAGAAGGACAGCGGCCCCCGAAGCGCGCAACACCTCCACCGTGCGCCGTCGGACATCACTGCGCAGCCGCCGGTCAAGACCGGAGAAGGGTTCGTCGAGCAGGACCACGCTGGGTTTGGGGGCCAGGGCCCGGGCCAGAGCAACACGCTGTTGTTCGCCGCCTGACAGTTCGTGCGGATACTGTCCCGCCTTGTCGCCGAGTTCGACCGCTGTGAGCTGGGCGAGGGCGATGGTCTTGCGGTCGGCGCCGGTCAGCCCGAAGGCGACATTGTCCAGCGCGGTCATATGCGGAAACAGGGCGTAATCCTGAAAAACCAGCCCGACACGCCGCTGTTCCGGCGGCAGAAAGGTGCGGCCGTCGGTCCAGGCGCTGCCATCGGCCTCGATCTCGCCGGCATCAAGACGTTCAAGCCCGGCCACAGCCCGCAGCAAGGTCGACTTGCCGCTGCCCGAGGCGCCCAGCAAAGCGGTTATCTCACCGGCCTTGAGATCCAGCGAGGCATCCGCCAGGGCCGCGTGCTCGCGCGTATAGGCACGGCGTGCGCCACGAATGCGCAATGTTTTGACCCGGCTCATGAACTTGTCCCACGCTCGCTCGATGCGGAGAGATAGCGTGCCACGAAAATCATGGGAAGTGTGGCGATGAGGGGGATCAACAGCGCCGGGGCCGCCGCTTCGCCCAGCCGCTCGTCCGATGCGAACTGATGCGCCATGATGGCCAGCGTGTCGAAATTGAACGGCCGCAGGATCATGGTCGCCGGCAATTCCTTGAGAATTTCCACGAAGCTCAGGATCAGTGCGGAGGCGACACCGGGCGCAATCAGTGGCAGGTGCACGGCCAGCAGGCGTCGCCGGGTGGTCGCGCCGAGTGTTCTGGCGGCACCGTCGAGGGCGTGTGTGACCCGGGTCAGGGCGGTCTCGCACGGGCTGATGGCGGCCGCGACAAACCGGCTCAGATAGGCCAGCACGAGGGCGCCGGCCGTGCCGGTGAGCAGGATCGGGAAGACATTGCCCGTCAGGCTCTCCCAGGTCGGGTCCAGCCAGCGCTGGATGCCGGACAGCAAGGCGATGACCCCGACGGCGGCAACGGCCCCGGGGACCGCATAGCCGACACCGGCCAGTCGCGCCGCTGCGGTGCCCAGGATGGATTTGCGCCTCAGGGCATAGGCCGTCGTCAGGCCGACGAGTGTGGCGATGACGGCCGCGGTTCCGGCCACGGCAAGTGAGTTCAGGGAGGCCTCCGCGAGCCCGCTGGCCATGGGCTCGCGCAAGGCGCGCCAGGCCAGTCTGCCCAGCGGCAGGATCATCGAGAGGAACAGGGCCATGAACGCCGCCAGCCAGGCCAGCATCGCCTGGGGCGCCGACAGCTTGAACCGGCGGGCCGGGCGCTGCTTGCCGGACGTGGCCTGGACGCGCATGCGTTTGCGGCCATGCCGCTCCAGCCCGAAGACGATCAGGGCGAAGGCCACCAGGATCAGCGACAGGCGGGCCGCGTCCAGCAGTGATCCGGCGCCTGACCAGGCCCGGATCAGGCCGATCGACAGGGTGGGTGAGCCCAGGTGTGCGACGGTCCCGTAGTCGGCCAGGGCTTCCATGACCACCAACGCCATGCCGGCGGCGATTGCCGGACGGGCCATGGGCAGGGATGTGCGCCAGAATGCGGTCAGGGGAGAGGCACCCAGCGTGCGCGCGGCGTCATACGCATCGGCGGATTGGCCGACAAAGGCATTGCGGGCCAGCAGGTAGACATAGGGATAGAGAACCAGCGCAAACATCAGGCCGGAGCCCCACGATCCGCGTACCGTCGGAAACAGGCCAAGCGTCATCCGGTCGAGGGGGGCGCCAGCCTGGGACAGGTCCAGCCAGGCATAGGCGGCCACATAGGCCGGAACGGCAAGCGGCAGGATCAGCGCCCAGGTAAAGAAGGTCCGGCCCGGAAATTCGCATCGGGCCGTCAGCCAGGCGAGGCCAGTGCCGATCACGGCGGCGCTCACCGAGGCGACCAGACCGACATAGGCGGAGTGAAACAGGTAGGTGGGCAGGCGGGTCTCGGCGAGATGGCGGAGATAGTCCGTGGATCCGCTACCCAGGGCGATGGCGGCAACCGCCAGGATGGGAAGCCCGCATACAAAAGCAGCAAGGACGGCGATGATATTCATCGCCGTCCCTGAAGATCGGATGCGGAGCGCGCGTATCACTGCCAGCCGACGCGGTCGAAGATCCGCTGGGCCGTGGCGTTATTGGCGCCGAGCTCGTTGATGGCCAGGTCGTCCTGGGTGAAGGGCATCATCGCGGAGAGGGTCTCGTTTTCCCAGCTGGCCGTCGGCACGGCGGGAACCTCATTGGTCATTTCCGCAAAGATGCGCTGGGCCTCGTCGGAAATCAGGAAGGCGATGAATTCGCGGGCTGCTTCAGGGTGTGGAGCGTTCGCTGCAATACCGACGCCGGAGACATTCATGTGTGCGCCGGTCGTGTCCTGATTGGGGAAGAAGAGGGTGGTCTGGTCCACAACTGCCTGGTCGGCCGGCTCGTTGGAATTGGCCATCATCGCGAAATAATAGTGGTTCGTGATGGCGACATCGCATTCACCGGCAGCAATGGCGCGCAGCTGGTCGCGATCGCCGCCCTGCGGGGCGCGGGCCATGTTGTCGACAATCGCCTGGGCCCAGGCCTCGGCGGCTTCCTCGCCCTCATGTGCGACGATGGAGGCCAGCAGGGACTGGTTATACACGCTGCCGGAACTGCGAACGCAGATGCGGTCATTCCAGCGCGGGTCGGCCAGGTCGGCATAGGTCGTGATCTCGCCATCTGCGACGCGCTCGTTGGAATAGGCAATTACGCGGGAACGCTGGGCGACTGCGACCCAGTAACCGTCCGGATGGATCAGGTGCGCCGGCAGACGATCGGAAAACTCGCTGAAGTCAGAGCTGGCAAAAAGCCCGGCCTCTTCGGCGCGGTGCAGGCGAGCGGCGTCGACCGTTACGATGACGTCCGCCGGGCTGCGCTCTCCGTCCGCGCGCACGCGTTCAATCAGCTGGTCACCCCGTGCTTCGATCAGGTTGATTTCAATTCCGGTTGCCTCGGTAAAGGCAGCGTAGACGACCGCATCGCTGGAATAGTGACGCGCGGAATACACATTGACGACGCGGCTGGCCGACTCAGCGTCGCTGGAATCGGCGGATTGCGGTGCCTGGCTGCACGCAGCGATAGCGAGCGTGGCGGCGAAAAGCGAAAACGTATTTTTCATAACTAATCCATCGGCATTCGAGTTGGCGTCTGTGTCGCATTTTTGAGAATGTTTCGCAACTTGTATGCGCAGGCTGCGGCTGCGGCATTGCGTCTCGTCGCGCGCAGGCCGCAAACAGATTGAAAAAACTCTGGCTCTGCCGGGGATTGCAACGGGATTGTAAGGTGGTTTTCAGGCGCGCGCTGATCGGCGTAATCGCTTGATCGGGAAGGTTAACAGCGTTCAGTCCGCAAGGTGATTTCCCACACCCATACAGGCGCAAGTTGAAAACCAGCTGCGTTTCGCTCGGGGTGTGACAACTTGACACACCGTCATGGTCTCGTCATATACCGCTCGGGCATATATCAGCCTGCGCACACTCGGGATCACCCAAGGCGTGGGCCCCGTAATTATCAATCTGATTGGACGTCATTCCCGACCGAGGGAAGCTCGGTCGCGTAGGAGGTTTTGTTCATGAGTAACGATCTGTGCACGCCGGAAGGCGCACGTCGCTTGAAGTCACGCATTGAAGCCTATTGGGCTGAGCGCGGTTACGATGTCAGCGTTGACCTGGTCGACGCAGGCTTCATGCCGGCTATGCGTTCTGCACGCACCGACGTGCGTTCGAACCTGGTCAACGGCATGCCGACCCGCCCGGCTAACGACATGGGTCGCGAGCGCCGTACGGCCTAGTCCGGCATCGCTCGCCAGATATCGGCGAGCGCTTCAGGCACATCTGAGAATTCATGAATTAACCGGTCGGCTCCCAGCGAGCCGGCCGGTTTTTCACTATAGCCATAGCTCAGGACGATGGACGGGATGCCGGCCGCCCGGGCCGCGTCCACATCCGGCGCGCTGTCACCAATCATGGCGGCTCGACGATGCCCCGTTCCAAGGGCGTCATGGACATGATCGGCCGCCGGCTTCTTCGCCCGGGTCCGCTCGGGACCGATGATACGATCGAAGAACCCGTCCAGTTTCATTTCGGCGATCAGCTGGTCTGCAAGGCCGGACGGCTTGTTGGTGCAGACCGACAGGCGCGCGCCAGCATCGGCCAGTTGCTCCAGCGTCTCGCGCACCGCGGGAAACAGCACACTGTCCGCGGCGATGTCGGCCTGGTAGGCGGTGATGAAGGCGGGAAACAACTCGTCCATGTCGCTGCTGTCCAGGGCGATGCCCTGTCGGTCATGCGCGCGCTGGATCATGGCCTTGGCGCCGCGCCCCACCATCTCGCGCACATCGCTGACCCGCACCGGCTGCAGCCCGCGCGGCAGGATGACCGCGTTCAACGACCGCACAAGGTCCGGCGCGGTATCGACCAGTGTCCCGTCGAGATCAAAGGCGATTGCGGTGTTTTCGAACACATCTCTGGAAAGCGGCATCTGCGTGTTCCCCGGTACAAGTTTCGTCTCTGCAGGCCGGACATGCTTACACGTCCGGTCTCGATGGGTTATAGCGCTGGCATATAGATCCAGTATCGATTCACTTGAAAGGGTGGAATGGCATGTCAGGTCCGCGCGCGGCGGTGATTTTGGCTGCGGGGCAAGGCACCCGCATGAAATCCAAAACCGTAAAAGTCCTCCACTCTGTCGGGGGGCGCCCGATGCTGGATTGGGCGGCCGCGCTCGCCAGTGAAGCTGGCGCGGACAAGCGCGTTGTCGTCTATGGCGCCCACTCGCCGGCCGTGCGTGAGGCGGGCGAGGCATTGGGGGCGGAAACCGCCTTGCAGGACCCGCCGCAGGGCACGGGTCATGCCGTGCAATCGGCCCAGTCAGCCTTTGACGGCTATAATGGCGATCTCATCGTTCTCTACGCGGACACGCCCTTGATCCGGGCCGAGACGGTCGAACGCGTGTTTGATGCGCTGGCTGGCGGCGCCGCCGTGGCCGTGCTCGGTTTCGAGCCGGAGGACCCGGCGGCCTACGGGCGCCTGATCGAGGATGCCGAGGGCAATCTGGACCGGATTGTCGAATACAAGGATGCCAGCGAGGCTGAACGCGCTGTGCGTCTGGTCAATTCCGGCGTCATGGCGGCCCGGGCCGATCTGATGTTCGATCTGCTGGCCGAGGTCACCAATGACAATGCCAATGGCGAATATTATCTGACGGATATCGTTGGCCTCGCGCGCGAACGCGGGCTGCGGGCCGTGGCGGTGCGTGCGCCGGCGGATGAGGTGCTGGGTGTGAATTCGCGCCAGGATCTTGCGGAGGCAGAAGCCGCGTTCCAGACGCGCAAGCGTCAGGAGATGATGGCGGCCGGTGTGACGCTGGTGGCGCCGGAAACGGTCTTCTTCTCACACGATACCGACATCGAGCGCGATGTGGTTGTCGAACCTCATGTCGTCTTCGCGCCGGGCGTGACGGTCGAGGAGGATGCGGTAATCAAGGCCTTCTCGCACCTGGAAGGCGCTGTCGTTCGTCAGGGGGCGGCCGTCGGGCCCTATGCGCGGCTGCGACCGGGCGCAGACATCGGTGCCAATGCGAAGATCGGCAATTTCGTCGAGGTCAAGAAAGCGCAGCTGGAGGCCGGTGCGAAAGTCTCCCACCTTTCCTATATCGGTGACGCGCACATTGGCGCGGATGCCAATATCGGAGCGGGCACAATCACCTGTAATTACGACGGTTATGACAAGCACCTCACGGTGATTGGCGCCGGCGCCTTCGTCGGTTCCAACACCGCGCTCGTAGCCCCGGTAAAGGTGGGCGAGGGGGCCTATACCGGCTCGGGTGGCGTGATCACCAAGGACGTTCCCGACAACGCGCTGGCGGTCGCCCGCGCCGACCAATCGGTCAAGGAAGGCTGGGCCGATCGCTATCGCAAGGCCAAGCTGGCGCGCAAGAACAAAGGAGAAAAAGCCTGATGGATCTGATCGAGCGTCTTCAGGACCCGACTCTGCTGCAATCCGCGTCCTTCATCGATGGTGAATGGGTGTCGGCCGATGCGAGTTTTGCAGTGAGCAATCCGGCGACGGGCCAGAAACTCGCGGATGTCGCCGATGTCGGAGAGGCTGGTGCGCGGTCAGCGGTCGCAGCTGCGGCCCGGGCTTTTGAAAGCTGGAAGAAGGTTTCCCCGTTCGAGCGCGCGGCGCTGCTGATGAAGTGGCGCGAGCTGATTCTCGAGAATGCCGCAGACCTGGCGACGATCATCACGGCTGAAATGGGCAAGACCTATCGCGAGGCCCAGGGCGAGATCGTCTATGGTGCCAGCTTCATTGACTGGTCAGCGGAAGAGGGCAAGCGCGTTCACGGCGAGACGATGACACCGCCTTTCCCCGGCTCGCGCGGCTGGACGCTGCGCCAGCCGATCGGCGTCGTCGCGTGTATCACGCCATGGAATTTTCCCAATGCGATGATCACGCGCAAATGCGCGCCGGCCCTGGCCGCCGGGTGCACCATGGTGATCAAGCCGGCCCCGGAAACCCCGTTGTCCGCTCTGGCCCTCGCCGAGCTGGCCAGGCGCGCCGGGATTCCCGCGGGTGCATTCAACGTCGTGTGCGGCGATGCCGAGGCGATCGGCCCTGTGCTGACGGGATCTGATGCGGTGCGCATGATCGGCTTCACCGGGTCGACACCGGTCGGCAAGCTGTTGATGCGCCAGGCGGCAGACGGCGTGAAACGCGTCGCACTGGAACTCGGGGGCAATGCGCCTTTCATTGTCATGGATGATGCTGATGTCGAGCAGGCCGCAGATGGCATTATCGCGTCCAAATACCGTGTATCCGGACAGACGTGCGTCTCCGCCAACCGGATCATTGCCCAGCCGGCCATTGCGGATGCCTTGGTTGAGGCCCTCCAGAAACGTGTCGAGGCCCTGACACCGGGGGATGGTTTCAGTGATGGTACGGATGTCGGACCGCTGATCCACATGGAGGCGGTCGAGCGTGTGGACGCGCTCGTCCAGGATGCGCGGAAAAACGGGGCGACCGTCCTGGCTGGCGGCAAGCCGCTGGTGGATGAGCTGGGCGGCGCGTTTTACGCACCGACCCTGATCGAGGGCGGCGCTGCGGACATGGATCTGGCCTGTTTCGAGATCTTCGGTCCCGTCGCCTCGGTCTACCGGGCAGACAGCGAGGCCGATATCGTGCGTCTGGCCAATGACACCCCCTATGGACTTGCGGCCTATATCTACACCAATGACGTCAATCGCATTCACCGCCTGACCGAGGCGCTGGAATACGGCATGATCGGCGTCAATGCGCCCATGGTTGGCGCGGCATCTACCCCGTTCGGAGGGGTCAAGGAATCCGGCATCGGCCGCGAAGGCGGCAAGTGGGGTGTCGAAGAGTTCACCGAGTTGAAATACGTACTCCTGGGAGGGGTGGACGCATGAGCGATCGCCAGAAGACCCACGCTGCCGCTGCAGCGCTGGACTATGTCGAAGACGGCATGACAATTGGCCTGGGCTCTGGCTCCACGGCAGAGATTTTCGTCAAACTGCTGGCCGAGCGGGTCAAGGACGGGTTGCGCGTCAAGGGCGTGCCGACGTCCGACCAGACCGCGGCCCTGGCGCGAGAGCTCGGCATCGAGCTCGCCGATGTCGACCATGTCGATCACATTGCGGTGACCATTGACGGCGCCGACGAGGTCGATGGCCGCTTCCAGCTGATCAAGGGCGGTGGCGGACGGCATCTGCGCGAGAAGATTATCGCCCAGGCCTCTGACCTCATGGTGGTCGTTGTGGACGAGGGTAAGCTGGTGTCCACATTGGGGAAATTCCCGCTTCCGGTGGAAGTCGATCCGTTCGGATTTTCAATCGGAGCAAAACAGATCTTCGACGGTCTGCGCCGGGCCGGTGTGAAACAGCCCGACGTGCAGCTGCGCCGCAAGGGTGACGGGCTCGCCCCTTTCATCACCGATGGCGGCAACTACATTCTTGATTGTGCATGCGATGTGATCCCCGATGCCGAGGCGGTTGACCGGGAGCTCAAGCGCATTCCCGGCGTGGTCGAGCATGGCCTGTTCTTGAACCTGGCGCGGGTGGTGATTGTCGGTGAGGACAATCAGGCGCGCGTGATGGAGCTTTGATCACCTGGAAGGGGAGTAGGGTATGAAGCGTATGATTTTGGCCGCGGCCTGCGCGGTCGCGACGATGACATCTGCAGGTTTTGCTCAGGATCGCGAAATGGAGCTGGCGCGCCAGATCCTTGGCGAGACGGGCGAAATCGACATCGCCATGTCGGCGATTGAAGACATGATGCCACTGATCGAAGGCAATATCCGCGGCATCTATCCGGACCTGTCCACCCGGCAATACGCCGAGATCATGCAGGTTTATCGCGAGGAATTTGCTGCGGCACGCGGTGATTTCGAGACCGTGTTCGTGGAAACCTATGCGGCCGAGTTCACCGAGGACGAGCTGGAAGACCTGTTGGCCTTCTACCGTTCCGATCTCGGCCGTCGACTGACTTCGGCCCTGCCGGAAATTACGGAAGCAGCCGGCAATGCCGGCGAGATGGTGGGCCTGCGGGTCGATCAGCGTGCTGCGCCGCGTGTCCGTGACATTCTGCTTGGAAACACAAACGAGCCCAAATGACCCAGTTCGACTACGACCTCTTTGTCATCGGCGCCGGTTCCGGCGGCGTGCGGGCCTCCCGCATGGCGGCCAAGTATGGGGCCGGCAAGATCGCGATTGCCGAGGAGCATCGCTATGGCGGCACCTGCGTGATCCGCGGCTGTGTGCCCAAGAAGCTGCTCGTCTATGCCTCTGAATTTTCCAAGACCTTCCAGCTCGCCGAGAGTTTTGGCTGGTCGGTCGGCGAACGGGAATTCAGCTGGGAAAAGCTGATCGCAGCCAAGGATGAAGAGATCGGTCGTCTTGAAGGCATTTATGGTCGTCTGCTGGCCGGCAGTGGCGTTGAAGCCATTGATGACCGCGCCGTGCTGGAAGGCCCGAACACCATCCGCTTGGTCAATCAGGACCGTACGGTGACGGCCGCCAAGATCCTGATTGCCGTGGGTGGAACGCCATTCATTCCCGACGACATTCCGGGCCATGATCTCGGTATCACGTCCAATGAGGCTTTCTATCTTCCCGAATTGCCCAAGCGCGTTGTGATTGCCGGCGGTGGCTATATCGCCTGCGAGTTCGCCCAGATCTTCAACGGCATGGGCTCGGACGTCGTCCAGGTTTATCGTGGCGACGAGGTCCTGCGCGGTTTCGATGCGGATGTGCGTACGCACGTGCACAAGGAGATCGAGGCCTCGGGCGTCAAGATCGTCACGGGCACCGTCTTCACCAAAATCGAGGCGCTGGCCGATGGCTCCAAGCGGGTGCACCTGAAAAACGGTGAGACGGTCGATACGGATGTTGTGATGTATGCAGTCGGCCGCGTGCCCTATACGCAAGACCTTGGCCTGGACACGGCGGGTGTTGAGGTGGACGGCGCTGGCGCGATCAAGGTTGATGCCTATTCCAAA